>NZ_DATCNW010000400.1:0-19800 GCF_036565025.1 Pengzhenrongella sp. | reverse complement strand
GGCGGGCAGCCGCGAGGTCTCCCACGTGGACGAGCGTCGCGACGAACCGGCGACCACGCGGCGCCGTCGTGGCGCGGCGGGCGATCAGCGCCGTGACGGGCGCGGTGCGCCCGGCGAGGATCTGATCCACGAGCGTCGTGCGACGCTCGACGGCCACCGAGGTATCGAACAGCGCGCGGCGAACCTCGCGCTGACCGACGAGCGCCCGGGTGATCCGGAACAGCTCTTCCTCGACCCGCACCAGCTGGTTGTTCGCCTCGGCCGAGGCGAGGAGTGCGGAGAAGCCCAGGTCCTCGAGCGCCTCCGCGAGGTCCGCCTCGGCGGACCAGCGCGAGGAGACGAGGTCTGCTGCCAGATCCACGACCTGCGGGTTGGCTGCCGCGAGGAGCCGGCGAACCAGCCCTGCCTTCGCGTCGCCCTCGATCGAGGGGTCCGTGAGGGTGCGGCGCAACGAGCCCGAGCCATCGAGCGCGTCGACGAGGGCAAACAGCTGCCCGCCGAGCTCGGTCGACCGCGAACCGGCCGCACGCAGCGCGGTCTCGAACCGCTCCGTGGCGCGCTCCGCCGACTTCCGACTCGACGCACGCATCATGTCGTGATGCTCGCGTCCGCCGCGGTGGAGGCCTCGAGGTCGTCGAGGAACCGGTCGACGACACGCGACTGGCGCGCCTCGTCGGCGAGGGACTCCCCCACGATCTTCGACGCGAGCTCGGTCGCGAGCCTGCCGACCTCGCTGCGCAGCGAGATCGAGACCTGCTGACGCTCGGCCGCGATCTGGCGCTGGGCCGCCTCGAGGATGCGTTCGGCCTCGACCGTTGCCCGGTTGCGCTGCTCGGCGACGATCGCGGCGCCCTCGGTGCGCGCATCCTCGCGGATGCGAGCAGCCTCGCCCCGGGCGTCAGCGAGCTCCTGGGTGTAGCGCGCGAGCGCCTCCGCGGCCTCCGCCTGGACCGATTCGGCCTTCGCGATGCCGCCCTCGATCTTCGCCGTGCGCTCGTCGAGCACCGCGTTGAACTTGGGCAGGATCTTGCGGTAGAAAGCGACGGCGATCACCAGGATCACGACGAACGACCAGACGAGGTCGGGTGTCGTGGGCAGCAAGATGTTGGGCGCGGCCTCGGTCCGCGCCGCGGCGAGGACCGCAGTCGCCGTCGTGATGGCCGCGGTCATCACTTGACGATGTATCCGGCAACAAGACCGAGGAGCGCGAGCACCTCGATGAACGCCACACCGATGAACATCGTCTGCTGGAGCCGACCGGTCATCTCGGGCTGGCGTGCCATGCCCTCGATCGTCTTGCCGAAGACGATCCCCAGGCCGATGCCGGGGCCGATCGCGGCAAGGCCGTAACCCAGCGTGCTGACGTTGCCTGAGACGGCGGCGAGAGTCGTCGTGTCCATGGTTCTGTTCCTTTCCTTGGTGCGTCCGGCCGGCCGGCCGGACACTATTGCTTGAGCGGGCGTCAACGCCCGGTGGTGCGTGCCGTGGTGGCCTTTTAGTGCCCGGCCTCGACGGAGAGGTTGACGTAGACCGCAGTCAGGATGGTGAAGACGTACGCCTGCAGCAGCGCGACCAGCAGGTCGAGGAGCGTGAACGCGATTCCCCCGACGAACGTCACCGCGCCGAACAGCTTGAACCCGCCGGACGCCTCGAAGAGGAAGAACTGGGTGGCCGCGAAGCACAGCGCGAGCAACAGGTGGCCAGCGACCATGTTCGCGAGCAACCGGATCGTCAGGGTCGCCGGTCGCAGGATGAAGACCTGGAGGAACTCGATCGGCGTGAGCAGGAAGTACACGAAGAACGGCGCCCCCGGCGGGAAGAGGCTCGAGCGGAGGAACCCACCGACCCCCTGTGCCTTCACGCCGCTGGCCAGGTACATCACGTACACCCACACGGCCAGCACGAGCGGGAACCCGATCGTGGAGCTGGCCGGGATGTTGAACGGGAACAGGATGCCCGTGAGGTTGAACGCGAGCACGGAGAAGAAGATCACCGTGAGCATCGGGGTGTACTTGCGCCCGAAGTTCTTACCGAGGACCTCAACAGCGATGTTGACCCGGATGAACCCCAAGATCAGCTCGAGCACGACCTGAAGTCGGCCGGGGACCAACGTGGCTCGCCGCGCCGCGAGACCGAAGATCGTCAGGAGAGCGACCGTGGCGATGATGCGTATGAGCGTGATTCGGTTGAGCTCGAAGGGCGTCCCGGCGAACAAGATGGCCGGGGGGAAGAAGTCGGTGATCGACGGTGGTTCAAAGCCGCCCGAGGCGGCGAACGGAAGGATCGTCGCGAGGCTAGACAGTGCGTGCTCCCTGGGGTGTCATGGCTTCGCCGACGTCGCATTAGGCAGTTGCGCTCCGTCGTGCTTTGCCTCGTGGATTCAGGCGCAGCCTATCCCATCGGGGCCCGCGTTCAGGCGTGCTGAGCCTCATCTGGCGCCGTTGTGATGTACGGCACCCGGCCTCCCCGGACCGCTCGGTAGTCGAGCAACGCCGAGCCCACGACACCGATCGTGAGCACCGCGCCGAGCACCGGTCGGCTGTAGAACGACAGGTCCCGGAGCACGGTGAGCACCACGAAAAGGAGCACGATCTTGGCGATCCAGGCGCCCATGATGATGGCCGCCATCTTCGTCGGCGTCGCGCCCTCGGTGCGCAGCATCGACACGATCGTCGTCCCGGAGAACACCAGGGCCAGCCCGACGCCGATCAGGGCCCCCCACACGCCCGGCCCTCTCGCGACCGCGTACCCGATGCCGACCCCGAGGACGGCAAGGGCGATCAGCAGCCAGATCGTGGTTCGCAACGCGGTGCGGAACACCTCGCGTGCGGTGCCCTCGGGGGCGGGGGTCTCGGGGGCGGGGTGCTCGTGGGGGCTGGTCACAGGTTTCCTTCCTTAGGGCTGGTCGAACCGACGGTGCTGGTCGAACCGACGGTGCTGGTCGGGCCGACCGGTCGGACGCGACCGCGGAGCGGACCGAGGGTGAGCACGGACGCGATGACCACGCCGAGGCCCAGCGCCACGAGCACCGTCGTCGTGGAGAGCGTGATGAGCGCTGAGGCGCCGAACGCGAACACGGCGGTCCACAGGTACATGATGACGACGGCCCGCTGGTGGGAGTGCCCCAGCGCGAGCAGTCGGTGGTGCAGGTGCATCCGGTCCGGGTGGAACGGCGAGGTGCCCGCGCCCACCCGGCGGATCACGGCCAGGCCCATGTCGAGCAGTGGCAGCAGCAGCACGGCGATCGGCAGCAGGATCGGCAGGAAGGCCGGGATGGTCTGCCGGTTCGAGACGACCTCGGGGTCGATCTGACCGGTGACGACGATCGCGGCACCCGCGATCACCAGCCCGATGAGCATCGAGCCGGAGTCGCCCATGAAGATGCGTGCCGGGTAGAAGTTGTGCGGCAGGAAGCCCAGGCAGGCGCCGACCAGCGCGGCGATCACGAGCGTCGCGAGGTTCGAGACGTCGGTCGGGCTCGCCTCGCGCGTGAGCAGGTAGGAGTAGATGAAGAAGGCCGTGCCGCCGATCGCGATCACTCCGGCGGCCAGGCCGTCCAGGCCGTCCACGAAGTTCACCGCGTTCATCGCCACGACGACGGCGAGCACGGTCAGCACCAGCCAGAGCCGTGGCGAGGCGATCAGCAGGCCGCCGATCGGCAGCTGGTAGAGCAGCACGCCGCTCCACGCCATGTACAGGCCCACGAGCACCTGACCGGTGAGCTTGGTGATCCAGTCGAGCTCCCAGATGTCGTCCGCGACGCCGAGCAGGCAGACCATCGCGGCCGCGGCGAGGATCCCCCACGCCCGGCGGGAGTCCTGGAAGACGCCCTCGAGGAACGGGATCTTGCTCGCGACGAGCATCGCGACCGCGAGGCCGGCGAGCATCGCCAGCCCGCCGAGCCGCGGCGTCGGGATCGCGTGCACGTCTCGCGCGCGGACCGCGGTGATCGCCCCGGTGCGCAGCGCGACCCAGCGGGCGACCGGCGTCGTGAGGTAGGTGATGGCGGCCGCGACGAGCAGCACGAGCAGGTAGGCCTTCACGGGGCCTCACCACCCTCGCTCGGGTCCACGACCAGGGCGATCGTGCGCAGGGTCGCCAGGTCGATCGCGCCGGCGCGCACCAGGCGCAGCTCGTCGCCGGTCGCGTCGACGATCGTGGACGCGACGCCGCCGGGCGCCGTGCCACCGTCCAGGTAGACCGCGACCGCCTCGCCTAGCTGGTCGAGCGCGTCGGCCGCGGTGAGCGCGGCGGGGCGGCCCGTCCGGTTGGCGCTCGAGACCGCGAGCGGTCCGGTGCGCCGCAGCAGGGCGAGCGCGGCCGGGTGGTCCGGCATGCGCAGCGCGACGGTGCCCCGGGTCTCTCCCAGGTCCCAGGCGAGCGAGGGCTGGGCGCGGCAGATGACCGTCAGCCCGCCCGGCCAGAACTGGGCGACCAGGGCGCGCGCGGTGGCGGGCACGGCGGTCGCGAGACCGTCGAGGGTGCGGATGTCGGGTACCAGGACCGGTGGCGGCATCTGGCGCCCGCGGCCCTTGGCTGCGAGCAGCGAGGCGACGGCCGGCGGCGTGAACGCGTCGGCGCCCACCCCGTAGACGGTGTCCGTGGGGAGCACGACGAGCGCGCCGCGGGCGACCGCGTTCACCGCCTCATCGAGGGCCGGGCCCCACGAGTTCGGGTCGCTGACGTCGCGGGTGCGTTCGCGGTCGTTCACGACGGCGAGTGTTCCACGTCGGCGGCGGACCGTGCGTCATCGGCCCCGAATGCACCGACGCTGCGGCGCGCGAGCACCATCCGTGCGCGTCCGGTGAGGTCGCGTCCGGTGGTCGCGGGCGTGAACGCGCCGGTCTCATCGACCATCGCGCGCGCGGCCGCATCCTGGACCTCCGCGTGCTCGAGCACCAGCAGGCCGCCGGGGCGCAGCAGCCGGGCGGCCGCGCGCACGATCCCGCGCGGCACCTCCAGCCCGTCGCCGCC
Source organism: Pengzhenrongella sp. (assembly GCF_036565025.1). NCBI lineage: Bacteria > Bacillati > Actinomycetota > Actinomycetes > Micrococcales > Pengzhenrongella > Pengzhenrongella sp. Next base: position 14,826 of record NZ_DATCNW010000400.1, on the reverse strand, counting down.
GAGGCCGTACAGCGCGACGGCCGGATCGTGGTCGGCGACCTCCGGGTCCACCGGGACGGCGCCCGGCGGGACGTAGGGCGGGTTGGCCACGACGACGTCGACGGTGCCGTCGAGCTCGCCCAGCGCAGTGCGCGCGTCGGCGCGGTGCAGCACGACGTCGGCCGGGGCGCCGGCGCCCGCGGGTGCCAGGTCGCGCACGTTGCGCTCGGCCCAGGCGTGCGCGGCGGCGTCGAGCTCCACCGCGTGCACGACGGCGCCCGGCACCTCGTGGGAGACGGCGAGCGCGATCGCGCCCGAGCCGGTGCACAGGTCGACGACGAGCACCTGCCCGGTCGCCGCCAGCACCTGCGCCGCGGCGTCGATCGCCGCCTGCGCGACCTGCTCGGTCTCGGGGCGGGGCACGAACACCCCGGGCCCGACGGCGAGCTCGAGCCCGCGGAACGGCGCGGACCCGGTGAGGTGCTGGAGCGGGACGCGCGTGGCGCGGCGCGCGACCAGGGCGGCCAGGCCGGACGGCGCGGCCTTGCCCAGGATCACCGCGGCCTGCAGCTCACCGCGGCCGATGCCGAGCAGGTGTGCCGCAAGCAGCTCGGCGTCCACCCGCGGGGACGGCACCCCGGCAGCCGCGAGCACCGCCTCGGCCGCCCGCAGCGCGTCGGCCAGACGCCCCTCCCCCGTAGCATCCGCCACTGCGTCCTCCCCGGATTCTCCGTAACGTCCGAGCGTTGACGTCCTATAGGACGTCAACGCTCGGACGTTACGGGGTGTTGCGGGGTCCGGCGCGGGTGACACGTCCTCGGGGGTGCTCACACGCTTGTGCCGGCGGCGGCCAGCCGCTCGGCCTCGTCGGCGTCGATCAGGGAGCGGATCACCGGCTCGAGCTCGCCGTCCAGGACGGCGTCCAGGTTGTACGCCTTGAAGCCGGTGCGGTGGTCAGCGATCCGGTTCTCGGGGTAGTTGTACGTGCGGATCCGCTCGGAGCGGTCCACCGTGCGCACCTGCGAGCGGCGGGCCGCCGACGCCGCCGTGGCGGCAGCCTCGGCGCGGGCCGCGAGCAGCCGGGCTCGCAGCACACGCATCGCCATCTCGCGGTTCTGGAGCTGGGACTTCTCGTTCTGCATCGACACGACGATTCCGGTCGGCACGTGGGTGATCCGCACCGCGGAGTCGGTGGTGTTCACGGACTGCCCGCCCGGGCCGGAGGACCGGTAGACGTCGATCCGCAGGTCGTTCTGGTCGATCTCGACCTCGCCCGGGTCGTCGGCCTCGGGGAAGACGAGCACGCCGGCCGCCGAGGTGTGGATGCGCCCGGCGGACTCGGTGACGGGCACCCGCTGCACGCGGTGCACGCCGCCCTCGTACTTGAGCGAGGCCCAGACGCCGTCGCCCGGGTCGGTCGCGCTGCCGCGGGCCTTGACGGCGACCTGGACGTCCTTGTAGCCGCCGAGGTCGGACTCGGTGGCCTCGAGGATCTCGGTCTTCCAGCTGCGTCGCTCGGCGTAGCGCAGGTACATGCGCAGCAGGTCGCCCGCGAACAGCGCGGACTCCTCGCCACCCTCGCCGGCCTTGATCTCGAGGATCACGTCGCGCGCGTCGTCGGGGTCGCGCGGGATGAGCACGCGGCGCAACCGCTCGGCGGCGTCGTCCTTCGCCGCCTGCAGGGCGGGCAGCTCGGCCGCGAACGACGCGTCGTCGACGGCGATCTCGGTCGCCTCGGCGAGGTCCTGCTCGGCCAGGTGCCAGGCGCGGTAGGCCGCGACGACCTGCCCGAGCTCGGCGTACCGGCGCCCCAGCGTCTTCGCCCGGCCCGCGTCCGCGTGCACCGCGGGATCGGCCAGCTGAAGCTCGATGTCGGCGTGCTCCGCGAGCAGCGGGAGTGTCGCCCCGAAGTCCTCGCTCATGACTGCCTTCCCGTTGCACCGGTCCACGCATGACAGAGCCGGTGGTCCCGGGAGTCGCCATGGAGGGCGACACCCCGGAGCCACCGGCGCTGGGAGATCGCTAGTTCGCGACCTTCTTCTTGCCGTAGCGGGCCTCGAAGCGGGCGACGCGGCCGCCGGTGTCGAGGATCTTCTGCTTGCCCGTGTAGAACGGGTGGCAGGCGTTGCAGACGTCGGTGCGGATCTCGCCGGACTTCTCGGTCGAGTGCGTGGTGAACGTGTTCCCGCAGGTACAGGTCACGGTCGTCAGCACATACTCGGGGTGGATACCGTTCTTCACGAAACTTCTCCTCGGTAACTGCTCCGGGTCGCGAGCGCGGCGCGCTCACGTGAACCGGAGACCGGTGGAACATCATGCCAGAACAGCGCGGGTGGTCCGTCTGTTCCCTCGCGGGAGGTCGCGGGTGTCGGGTCAGCGCCGGGCCGGCGTCTCCCCGATCAGGGGGCCGGTCGTCTTCTGGACCTGGAGCAGGAACTCGACGTTCGAGCGCGTCTCGCGCAGCTTGCCGAGCAGAAGCTCGATCGCCTGCTGCTGGTCCAGCGCGCTCATCACGCGGCGCAGCTTCCAGTTGATCTTGAGCTCGTCCGCGGGCACCAGGATCTCCTCGCGGCGGGTGCCCGACGCGTCGACGTCGACCGCCGGGAAGATCCGCTTGTCCGCGAGCGACCGGGAGAGCTTGAGCTCCATGTTCCCGGTGCCCTTGAACTCCTCGAAGATGACCTCGTCGGCCTTGGAGCCGGTCTCGACGAGGGCCGTCGCGAGGATCGTCAGCGATCCGCCGTGCTCGATGTTGCGTGCCGCACCGAAGAACCGCTTCGGCGGGTACAGCGCGCTCGAGTCGACACCACCGGACAGGATCCGGCCCGACGCCGGGGCGGCGATGTTGTACGCCCGCCCGAGCCGGGTGATCGAGTCGAGCAGCACGACGACGTCCTGGCCCAGCTCGACCAGGCGCTTGGCCCGCTCGATGGCGAGCTCTGCGACGGTCGTGTGGTCGTCGGCCGGCCGGTCGAAGGTCGAGGCGATGACCTCACCCTTGACCGTGCGCTGCATGTCGGTGACCTCTTCAGGCCGCTCGTCGACGAGCACGACCATGAGGTGGACCTCAGGGTTGTTCGTCGTGATCGCGTTCGCGATCGCCTGCAGCACGAGGGTCTTGCCCGCCTTGGGCGGGGAGACGATCAGCCCGCGCTGGCCCTTGCCGATGGGCGAGACGAGGTCGATGACGCGCGTGGTGAGGATGTTCGGCTCGGTCTCCAGCCGCAGGCGCTCCTGCGGGTAGAGCGGCGTGAGCTTGCCGAACTCGGCCCGCCCGTGCGCCTGGTCCGGGCTCAGGCCGTTGATCGTGTCCAGGCGCACCAGCGCGTTGAACTTGCTGTTGCGACCCTGGTTCGGGTTCGGCACCTCGCCCTCGCGCGGCTGGCGGACGGCGCCGGTGACGGCGTCGCCCTTGCGCAGGCCGGCCTTCTTGACCTGGCCCATGGCCACGTACACGTCGTTGTCGCCCGGCAGGTAGCCGCTCGTGCGCACGAACGCATAGTTGTCCTTGATGTCCAGAATTCCGGCGACGGGCAACAGGACATCGTCGTCGTTGACCTCGACCTCTTCGTACCCGGCGACGTCGGTGCGGACCGGGCCGCCGCGCGTGCGCTTGTTGCGGTCACGGTCGCGGTACCGGTCACGGCTGCGACGGCGGCGCCCGCCGCGCTCGTCGTCCTCGTCCTGGGTGGTGTTCGGGTGCAGGTTGCGGGCGGCGTTCTGGCGCTGGGCGTTGCCCTGGCCCTGCTGGCCCTGCTGCTGGCCCTGCTGGTTGTTCTGCTGGTTGTTCTGCTGGTTGTTCTGGCGCGGCGCGCGGTCCTCGCCCGAACCGTCGGAGGTCGCGGTCTCGGCGCCGGACTGCTCGTTCTGCGGGGCGCCTGCGCCCCGGCCCGCCCGGCGGCTGCGCTCGGGCCGCTCACCGGCCACCGAACCCACGGCGTCGAACGCGCGCGCGGCACGGTCACCGCGGGACTCCCCGCCCCGGGACTCCTCCACGGCGCGGCGGACGTCGAGCTCGCCGGTGAGCCGGTCGCCGCCGTCGTGGTTCTCGGTCCGCTCGGTCTGCTCGCCCTGCTCGGGCCGCTCGGCCTGCTCGGTCGGCGCGGATGCCTGGGCCGCCGGAGCGGTCGTGGTGGCCGGGCGGCGGGTGCGCGGCGCGCGCTCGGCAACGCCCGGCGCGGCGTCTGCGCGAGCGTCGGTCGTCGTCGCGGCGACGGCAGTGGTCCGGCGCGGCTCGAGCGCGCGGGTGCGGCCGCCGTCCGTGCGGCCCTTGATGGCGTCCACCAGATCGCTCTTGCGCATCTTGGACGTACCCGTCACACCGAGCTGGGCGGCGAGCGCCTGCAGCTCCGGCAGGCGCATCGCGGAGAACGCGGCGCTCCGGGTGGAGCCGCCGGTAGCGCCCTGGGCACTGGTCACGGCGGCATCGATGGTCTCTGTCACGAAGGATCCTTCCCCCTCGTCGGCGGCCGGCACTTCAAGGTGGCGGGCCGCGATCTACGTCCGGCACCAGACGTCCGGATCGTTGCTTCAAGCCTCACATCAGACGTACGACGACGTCGTGTCACGCGGGCTGGATTGCCTCCCGGTCGGCCGACGCGCACATGCGCGGTTTCGGATCCAGATCAGGTGGGCGTGCTCATGCTAACACCGCGACGCCCCGCGGTGCTTCCCGACTCGGGCGGCGAGATGCCCCCTAATGCCCCTTTTCACCCAGTCGGGGCGGTCGCTGACGACACCCGATCGACCCGCGCGCCCGCGTCGGCGACACCCGGATGGAGTATTCGCCAGTCGGCACCGGTGGCCACGACGACGTCGCGCACCGCGTCGTCGGCGTCGCAGGTGCCGTCCCCGGTCGACCGCGCGAGGGCGAGGACCGTCGGCCCGGCACCCGAGACGACGGCCGCGACGCCGCGCTCGCGCAGCGCGTCGACGAGCGCGAGGCTCCCCGGCATCACCGCGGCACGGTAGCGCTGGTGCAGGCGGTCCTCGGTCGCGGGGAGCAGCAGGTCCGGGCGGCGGGTGAGCGCCTCGATCAGCAGCGCGGCGCGACCCGCCTGGAAGGCCGCGTCGGCGTGCGGCACGGCGGCCGGCAGCACGCTGCGCGCATGCGCCGTGGCGAGCCGGGTGCACGGCACGAGCACGACCGGCGTGAGCCCGGGGTGGGTCGCGACCCGCACGGCCCGCGGGCCGTCGTCGTCGGTCCAGGCGATCGTCGCACCGCCGAGGATCGCGGGCGCGGCGTTGTCGGGGTGCCCTTCGAGCTCGGTCGCGAGCCGGAGCACGACGGAGTCGTCGAGCGCCAGCGGGTCGTCGATGAGGCCGCGCGCGGCGAGGATCCCGGCGACCACCGCGGCCGCGGACGAGCCCATGCCGCGCCCGTGCGGGATCCGGTTCGTGCAGGTCAGGTGCAGCCCGGTCTGGGGTGCCCCGACGTGGTCGAGCGCTCGGCGCACGGCGCGCACCACGAGGTGCGCCTCGCCGCGGGGCAGCTCGTTCGCGCCCTCGCCAGTGACCAGCACGGCGGCGCCGCGCGCACCGGTCGTGCGGACGTCGAGCTCGTCCCGGACGCCGAGGGCGAGGCCGAGCGAGTCGAAGCCGGGGCCCAGGTTCGCGCTCGTCGCGGGTACGTGCACCCGGACGTGGTCGGCGCCGAGCCTCATCACCGGTCCGTCATCGGGGGCCCGGACCCGCGTCCAGCTCGAGCGCGTCGGCGATCGAGACGACGTCGGCGCCCACGCGGACGGGAGTGACGTCCTCGCCGTCGAGCGTGCGCAACGCCCACTGCGGGTCCTTGAGGCCGTGGCCGGTGACGGTCACCACGATCCGGGCGCCCGCGGGGACGCGTCCCTGCGCCGCGAGCTTGAGAATCCCGGCGACTCCCGCCGCGGACGCGGGCTCGACGAACACCCCGACCTCGTTCGACAGGATCCGGTGCGCGGCGAGGATCTCGGCGTCGGTGACGGCCTCGATGAGGCCGCCGGACTCGTCGCGTGCGGCGAGCGCCTGGGTCCAGGACGCCGGGTTGCCGATCCGGATCGCGGTCGCGATCGTGTCCGGGTGGCTGATCGGGTGGCCCGCGACGATGGGCGCCGAGCCGGCAGCCTGGAAGCCCCACATCGCGGGGCGGCGCGTCGCCTGGCCGGACTCGGCGTACTCGCCATAGCCCATCCAGTACGCGGTGATGTTGCCGGCGTTGCCGACCGGGAGCGCGTGGATCTCGGGTGCGTCGCCGAGCGCGTCGACGACCTCGAAGGCACCGGTCTTCTGGCCCTGGATCCGGTCGGGGTTCACGGAGTTCACGAGCTCGACCGGGTAGGTGTCGGCGAGCTTGCGCGCGGCGACCAGGCAGTCGTCGAAGTTGCCGTCGACCTGCAGCAGGCGCGCGCCGTGCGCGATCGCCTGGCTGAGCTTGCCCATCGCGATCTTGCCGTCCGGCACGAGCACCGCACAGGTCATCCCCGCGGCGGTCGCATAGGCGGCGGCGGAGGCCGAGGTGTTGCCGGTCGACGCGCAGACGACGACCTTCGCGCCGCGGGCCGCGGCCGCCGAGATCGCCGTCGTCATGCCGCGGTCCTTGAACGACCCGGTCGGGTTCATCCCCTCGACCTTGAGGTACACGTCCGCGCCGGTGCGCTTCGACAGCGCCGGTGCCGGCACGAGCGGCGTGCCGCCCTCCCCGAGGGTGATGATCCGCTGCTGGACGTGCGCCGGCAGGTGATCGGCGTACTCGGCAATGACGCCGCGCCACTGGTGGGCCATCAGGCTCCTTCGACTCTCAGCACGGACACCACGCGGGTCACCGAGTCCAGCTCGGCGATCGCCGCCACGGTGGCCGCGAGCGCGGCGTCGGTCGCCGCATGGGTGGTGATGATCAGGTGGGCGAGCGAGGCGGCGGGCGCCACCTCGCCGTCGAGGCCGACGGGTTGCGGCGCCTGGCGCACGGCCTCGATCGACACGCCGTGGCCGGCCAGGACCGCGGCGACCTGCGACAGCACGCCCGGGCGGTCGGCGACGTCGAGCCGCATCTGGTAGCGCGTGATGGCGGCCGACGCCGGGAGCATCGGCAGGTCGGCGTACTTCGACTCGACCGGGCCGCGGCCCCCGAGGACGCGGTGCCGCGCCACGGAGACGACGTCGCCCATGATCGCGGACGCGGTCGGCGCGCCGCCCGCGCCGCGGCCGTAGAACATCAGCTCGCCGGCGGCCTCGGCCTCGACGAACACCGCGTTGAACGCGCCGTGCACGCCCGCGAGCGGGTGGCTCGCGGGGACCAGGGCGGGGTGCACCCGCACCGAGACGCCGTCGTCGGTCCGCTCGGCGATGGCGAGCAGCTTCACGACGTGACCGGTGCGGCCGGCCCACGCGACGTCGTCGGCGGTGATGCCGGTGATGCCCTCGCGGTGCACGCTCGCCAGCGGGACCCGGGTGTGGAACGCGAGCGAGGCGAGGATCGCGGCCTTCGCCGCGGCGTCGTAGCCGCCGACGTCGGCCGTGGGGTCCGCCTCGGCGTAGCCGAGCTGCTGGGCCTGCTTGACCGCCAGGTCCAGGTCCAGGCCCTCGGTCGCCATCTGGTCGAGCACGTAGTTCGTGGTGCCGTTGACGATGCCCAGGATGCGCTTGATCCGGTCCCCGGCGAGCGACTCGCGCACCGGGCGGACCAGCGGGATCGCGGCCGCGACGGCGGCCTCGAAGTACAGGTCGACGCCGGCGGCTTCCGCGGCGGCGTAGAGCGTGGGGCTGTCGGCGGCCAGCAGTGCCTTGTTGGCGGTCACCACCGAGGCGCCGGCCGCGATCGCGCTCAGCATCAGGGAGCGGGCGGGCTCGATCCCGCCCATCACCTCGACGACGATGTCGGCACGTTCGACCAGCCCTGCGGCGTCGGTCGTCAGGAGCGCCGGGTCGACGCCCTCGCGCGCGATCGTGAGGTCACGCACCGCGACGCCGACGAGTTCCAGCGGAGCACCCACGCGCGCGGCGAGGTCCGCGCGCTGCTGCGTGAGCAGGCGCACCACCTGGGTGCCGACCACCCCGCAGCCCAGGAGGGCGACGCGCAGCGCGCGCCGGGGTTCGGAGTCAGCGCCGAGCGGCGCACCGTTCGGAGCTGCCACGTGAGCGCGCCACCCTTCGTTCGAGGTTCTGATCTCGGTCATCCGTTCGACCGCAGGCCGCCAGGCCCGCCTGTCACGGGGCGCACCTCGCGGCACGCAGGTCGATCCTTCCCGTCCACGGGTACCCGCGGACGGCCGTCTCAGGATACGGCGCCCGACCCCCCACCCGCCCCGACGTGTCAGCCGTTGCGCGCCCCAGGGACCGCGCAGGCGCTGACACATCGGGGAGGGGTTGCTCGTCAGCCGAGGTCGAGGGCCTGCAGGTCGGCCTCGGTCTCGCGGCGGATCAGGATTCGGTGCTCGCCGTCACGAACGGCGAGCACCGGCGGGCGTGGGACGTGGTTGTAGTTGGACGCCATCGAGCGCCCGTAGGCACCCGTCGCCGGGACCGCGAGCAGGTCGCCGCGGACGACGTCGGCGGGCAGCAGCACGTCGTGCACCACGATGTCGCCGCTCTCGCAGTGCTTGCCGACCACGCGGGCCTGGATCGTCGCCGCGGACCCGGTCCGTGAGGCGAGCACCGCGGTGTACCGGGCGTCGTAGAGGGCCGGACGCAGGTTGTCGCTCATGCCGCCGTCGACCGAGACGTAGGTCCGCGTGAACGGCGGGGTGCCGTCGACGGTGACCGGCTTGACCGTGCCGACCTCGTAGAGCGTGAACGTGGTGGGCCCGACGATCGCGCGGCCGGGCTCGATCGAGATGCGCGGCACCGGCGTGCCGAGCGCGGCGCACACCTCGGCGACGACGCCTGCGAGGTCCTTGGCCACCCGGCCGGGCTCGATCGGGACCTCGCCGGGCAGGTAGGCGATGCCGTAGCCGCCGCCGAGGTCGACCTCGGGCACCAGGTGCCCGGTCTGCGACGCGAGCTCGGCGCGCAGCGCAAGCAGCTTGCGGGCGGCCTCCAGGAAGCCGTCGGGGTCGAGGATCTGCGAGCCGATGTGCGAGTGGATCCCGCGCAGCTCGAGCTCGGGCCGGGCGAGCACGGCCCGCAGGCCGGCCGCGGCCTGCCCGCCCGCGAGCGACAGCCCGAACTTCTGGTCCTCGTGCGCCGTCGCGATGTACTCGTGCCCGCCGGCGTGCACGCCCGTCGTGACGCGCACCATGACCGGCGCGCGCCGCCCGTCGGCGCGGTCGCGGACGGCGTCGGCCAGGCGGTCGATCTCGGTGAGGGAGTCGACGATGATCCGCCCGACGCCGGCGTCCAGCGCGCGGGCGAGCTCGGAATCGGACTTGTTGTTGCCGTGCAGCCCGATGTCGGCGCCGGGCACCCCGGCCCGCAGCGCGACGGCGAGCTCGCCGCCGGTCGCGGTGTCGACCCGCAGCCCCTCCTCGTGCGCCCAGCGGGCGACGGCGACCGAGAGGAACGCCTTGCCCGCGTAGTAGACGTCGACCCCAGTGCCGATCGCGGCGAACGCCTTCGTGAACGCCTCCCGGTAGGTCCGGGCGCGCGCGCGGAAGTCCGCCTCGTCGAGCACGTAGGCGGGCGTGCCGTGGGTCCGGGCGATCTCGCGCACGTCGACGCCCGCGACCACGAGCGCGCCGTCGTCGCCGCGGCGCACGCCCGACGGCCAGAGCGCGGCGTCGAGGTCGTTCGCGGGCACGGCGTCGTTCACCGGCGCTGCGTCGCTCGCCGGCGCTGCGTCGCTCGCCGGCAGGGTGGGGCTCACATCCGCTCCGGTGCGCTCACGCCGAGCAGTCCGAGCCCGTTCGCGAGCACCTGCCGGGTGGCGTCGTTGAGCCAGAGCCGGGTGCGGTGCACGTCAGTGACCTGCTCGTCGCCGAACGGCGCGACGCGGCACTGGTCGTACCACTTGTGATACGAGCCGGCAAGCTCCTCGAGGTAGCGCGCGACGCGGTGCGGCTCGCGCAGCTCGGCCGCCTGCGCGACCACGCGCGGGAACTCGCTCAGCGACCCGATCAGGACGGACTCCGCCGGATGGTCGAGCAGCGAGGCGTCGAACCCGTCCGCGCGCTGCACGCCGAGCTGGGCCGCGTTGCGCGCGACGTTCGTGGTGCGCGCATGGGCGTACTGGACGTAGAACACCGGGTTCTCGTTCGTCGCCTTGGTGAGCAGGTCCAGGTCGATGTCGAGCATCGAGTTGGCCGACGAGCGCGCGAGGGCGTAGCGGGCCGCGTCCACCCCGACGGCGTCGACCAGGTCGTCGATCGTCACGACCGTCCCGGCGCGCTTGGACATCCGCACCGGCTGGCCGTCCTTGAGCAGGTTGACCATCTGGCCGATCAGGATCTCCAGGTTGGTCCCCGGCTTGTCCCCGAAGGCCGCGCACATCGCCATCATGCGACCGACGTACCCGTGGTGGTCCGCGCCGAGCATGATGATGATGCGGTCGAAGCCGCGCTCGCGCTTGTCGAGGTAGTACGCCAGGTCGGCGGCGATGTAGGCCGCCTCGCCGTCGGCCTTGATGATGACCCGGTCCTTGTCGTCGCCGAGGTCGATCGTGCGCAGCCAGGTCGCGCCGTCGGCCTCGTAGATCCGGCCGAGCTCGCGCAGCCGCGCGATGGCCCGGTCGACGGCGCCCGACTCGTGCAGCGAGTTCTCGTGGAAGTAGACGTCGAAGTCGACGCCGAACTCGTGCAGGGACTTGCGGATCTCGGCGAACATGAGCTCGACGCCGGCGGCACGAAAGGCCTCCTGCGCCTCGTCGTCGGCCAGGGTGCGCGGGTCCGGCTGGCCGGCGGCCGCGGCTCCCGCGAGCACCTGGTCGGCGATCTCGGCGATGTAGGCGCCGCCGTACCCGTCCTCGGGGGCGTCCTGGCCGCGCCCGGCCGCGAGCAGCGAGCGCGCGAAGCGGTCGATCTGCCCGCCGTGGTCGTTGAAGTAGTACTCGCGGGCGACCGTGGCGCCCGCGGCCTGCATGATGCGCGCGAGCGAGTCGCCGACGGCGGCCCACCGGACCCCGCCGATGTGGATCGGGCCGGTCGGGTTCGCCGAGACGAACTCCAGGTTGACGGCCTCCCCCGCGAGCAGGTCGCCGCGCCCGAACTCCGCGCCGCCCTCGACGATCGAGCGGGCGAGCTCGCCCGCGGCTGCCGCGTCGAGCCGGATGTTGAGGAACCCGGGACCTGCGACGTCGACCGCCCCGACCCCCGGGACCTCCGCGAGGCGCCGGGCGAGCTCGGCGGCGAACACGCGCGGGGCGACGCCGGCCAACTTGGCGAGCTGCATCGCGATGTTGGTGGCCCAGTCACCGTGCTCGCGCTGACGCGGGCGCTCGACGTGCACGACGGACGGGATGTCTCCCGCGTCGAGCACGAAGGTGCCATCGGCGACGGCGTCGGTCAGGGCGGTACGAAGGGCCTCGGAAAGGCTGGCTGGTGTCACCCCTGTAATTTACCCGCCGCGCGCTCGGGCCCGCGCGGCGCCCACGGGACGTCCGCGTGCACGCGTCCGCTGGAGCGCTCGGGCGCGCGCGAGGAGTCGGGTCAGCTGTAGCTCAAGCTCAAGCTCTAGCCGCTCACGCTCGAGCTGGAGATGCTCACGATGAGCACCGCGATCAGGGTGACCCCGATGACGACCTCCAGGCTGCCCAGCACGATCCCGGCGATCGCGAGGCCGCGACCGGTGGTGCCGTCGTTACTGATCCGCCGCAGTGCCATGATCCCGAGGATGATCGGGACGATCCCGAGGCCGAGCAGCCCCGTCACGAGCGCGGCGATCGACAGGCCGTCGGTCGCGGTGGTCGGCTGCGGGCCGGGCTGGTAGCTCATGCGTACAGCCTAGGAGGCCGGGCCCCAGGTGTCTTCGAGGATCCCCGGTCGACACGCGGCCGTTCCGCCGACGACGAGCGCGACGACCGTCCCGAGCAGAAACACGAACGCGCCGGTCCACGTGCCGGTCGCGGCGAACAGAACTCCGACCAGCACGGGCCCGACGCCCGAGATCGCGTAGCCGACCCCCTGCACGAAGCCGGAGAGCGCGACCGCGCCCGCAGCCGTCCGGGTGCGCAGGTTCAGCAGGGTCAGCGCGAGCGGGAACGCGCCCGGTCCGAGCCCGACGAACACCATCCACACCGCCGTCCCGTGGGCCGGGGACAGCATCAGCCCGAGGTAGCCCACGACGAAGCAGGCGGCGAACACGTAGAGCAGCGCTCGGGGGTTGCGCATCCGGACCGCGAGCGGCGGCACGATGAAGGAGCACGGCAGGCCGAGGATCGCGAACACCGCAAGCCAGCGCCCGCCGGCGTCGGCGCTCAGCCCGGCGTCGGTGAGGATGCGCGGTAGCCAGGCGAACATCACGTAGGCATTGAGCGAGTTCATGGCGAACATCACCGCCAGGCTCCACGCGAGCGGGCTGCGCCACACCTGTCCCGGCGCGCCCTGGGCCGCAGTTCGCGTGCCCGACGGCGAGCGCCGCGCCGGCCCGGCCCGCTCCGCCCGATTCGACGCCGACGTGGCGAGCACCACGGCCCACGGCACGACCGCGAGCAGGCCGATCACGGACCACGCACCGAGCGTCAGCCGCCAGCCGATCCGCGCGGCCACGGGCACCGCGAGCAGGGCGGGGAGCGTCGTGCTGACCGCCATCGCCATCGAGTACGTCGCGGTGACCGCCCCGATCCGGTCGGGGAAGTACTTCTTCACCAGCGGGGGCAGCAGCACGTTGCCCATGCCCATCCCCGCCAGGGCGATCACCGTCCAGCCGAGGAATCCGGTCGGTGTGCTCGTCGCCGACCGCACGATCTCGCCGCCCGCCGACAGGACCATCGCCGCGATCAGCGTCACCTCGAGCCCGAACCGGCGCGCGAGCAGCGGTGCGAGGGAGCCGAAGACGGCGAACGACGCCACCGGGATCGTGCCGAGCACGCCGACCAGCGGGTCCGACAGCGCGACGTCCGCGCGCACCTGGCCGAGGATCGGCGAGACGGCGGCCACGGCGATCCGCAGATTGAGCCCGACGAGCACGATGCCGGCCAGCGCGATCCACCGCCCACGCCAGGGACGGCGGGTGACGAACGCGGTCATCGGCACCACTTTCGGTTCGGGCTGGTCCTCGCGGGAGCGGGACTGTCTGCGCGCAGAGCGCTGGACTGGGAGAATACTGGGATGAATAGCCGCACCGGTCTCATCGACCAGACCGTCGGGCGGCTGCGAGCCCGGATCACCGACGGCGAATGGCCTGTCGGCAGCCGCATCCCCGCGGAGCCTGCGCTCACGGTGCTGCTCGGGGTCGGACGCAACACGGTCCGCGAGGCCGTGCAGTCCCTCGTGCACGCCGGACTGCTCAAACGCCGACAGGGCTCGGGTACGTACGTGGTCGCGCTCTCCGAGCTCGGCGTGACGATGAGCAGGGAGATCGCCGACGCGCGCCAGCGCGACGTCCTCGAGGTGCGCCGGTCGCTCGAGGTCGAGACGGCGCGCCTCGCCGCGCACCGCCGAACCCCCGCGGACGTCGCCGAGCTGCGTCGGTACCGCGACGAGCGCGCCGCGGCCTACCTCGCCGGTGACCTCGACGCGATGGTGTCCACCGACCTCGCCCTGCATCGCGTCATCGCGCGCACCGCGCGCAACCCGGTGCTGCTCGCGCTCTACGAGTCCCTGGTGGGGGCGATCGGGGAGAACATCCGGTTCAACTTTGAGCGACCGGCGCACACGAACGACTCGCACGACGGACTCGTCGAGGCGATCGCCGCGGGCGACGACGGGCGTGCGGTCCGGGAGATCACGAACTACCTCTCGGAGCAGCTCGGCGAACGCAAGCCTCGCCGAGCCGCTCCGCGGGCGGAAACTGGGGCGGAAACACCGGCGGAGAAACTGACGGAACACGGCCCGGAACACGGGCGACACCCCCGGTGAGGTAGTGTCTTGCTCCGTGCCGGATCGTGGCACTGGCCCGCGTAGCTCAGTGGATAGAGCGTCCGCCTCCGGAGCGGAAGGCCGAAGGTTCGAATCCTTTCGCGGGCACCAGAAGTGAAGCGCAAGCCGCCTCGGGTGGCATCTGTCAGGCCTGCAAGGTCGGCAATCGACGGCACGCCGAGTGAGTGGACTACTCCTCGCTGGTTCACGGCCCCTCAACCGTCGATCGCCTTCGCTCTTTCACTGCCCCACGCCCGTCGGCTGCCTTGACCAGTCGGCTGCCCAGGCGGTTTGACTGCTGAATTCGTACCTGCAGGTCTCTGCCGATCAGTACGAGTGACCCGGCACCCTCCCGCGGCACCTCGCTCATTCGAGCATGAAGGCGGGAACGGACATCCCGGTGTGCGGATCGGTCTTCCGCGTGAAATCGAGGTCGTCCGGCGGTGCTCCCGGAGGCGATGCTCCTGGAGGCGACGCCGCTCCCGGAGGCGACGCTGCTCCCGGTGGTGCGCCGGGTTTGCGCCCGATGACTCGCCCGGTGGGGTCGGTGAACGTGTAGTCGACCGTGGCGAGCGTCCCGCGAGGTTGCGGGACACCGTTCCGGTCAGCCAGCGGGACGGGGTGCTTCCTGGTGATGCTCAGGTCGAGTCGGTGCACCTCGTGATGATGGAAATTACACAAAAGGATCCCGTTGTCGACCGACGTGGAGCCGAAGTCCCGTTTCCACCAGCGAATGTGGTGGATCTGGCACCACCGGGCGGGCTGGTCGCACTCGGGCCACGCGCAGTGCCGGTCCCGGGCGATGACCGCGCTGCGCTGCACCCCGGTGAACAGCCGCTCCGAGCGTCCCAGGTCCAGCGGGTTGCCCTGGGCGTCGATCACGATCCGGGTGAGATCGCACTCGCACATCACGAGCGCCAGC
>NZ_DATCNW010000399.1:0-18358 GCF_036565025.1 Pengzhenrongella sp. | reverse complement strand
GTCTGGGGACCGCGCTCGGGCTGACAACTCGGGAGGGGGTGGGGCTAGACGGCTGCGCGCTCGGCTGCTTCTACGACGTTCGCCAGGAGCATCGCGCGGGTCATCGGGCCGACGCCGCCCGGGTTGGGCGAGAGCCAGCCGGCGACCTCCGCGACGCCCGGGTCGACGTCGCCCGACAACCGGGTCTTGCCGGTGTCGGCGTCCACGACGCGGGTGACCCCGACGTCGAGCACGATCGCGCCGGGCTTGACGAGGTCCGCCGTGATGATGCCGGGGACCCCGGCCGCGGCCACGATGACGTCCGCGTTCCGGGTGTGCTCGGCCAGGTCCGCCGTCCCGGTGTGGGTGAGCGTCACGGTCGCGTTGTGCTCCCGTCGGGTGAGCAGCAGGCCGATCGTGCGCCCCACCGTCGTCCCGCGCCCGACGACGACGACGTCCTTGCCCTTGAGCTCGATCCCGTGCCGCACGAGCAGCTCGATGATGCCGCGCGGGGTGCACGGCAGCGGCGAGTCGACCGGCCCGTTGACCCGCAGCACCAGGCGCCCGAGGTTGGTCGGGTGCAGGCCGTCCGCGTCCTTGGCCGGGTCCACGAGCTCGAGCACCCGGTTGGTGTCGATGCCCTTGGGCAGCGGCAGCTGGACGATGAACCCGGTGCACGCGGGGTCGGCGTTCAGCCGCGCGACGGCGGCCTCGATGTCCTGCTGGGTCGCGGTCGCGGGCAGGTCCGCGCGCAGCGACGCGATGCCGACCTCCGCGCAGTCCCGGTGCTTGCCCTTGACGTAGGCCCGGCTGCCCGGGTCGTCGCCGACGAGGACCGTGCCCAGGCCCGGCACGACGCCGCGCGCGGCGAGCGCGGCGACCCGCTCGGCGAGCTCGGTCTTGATCGCCGCAGCGGTCGCCTTGCCGTCCAGGATGTTCGCGCGGTGCGAACCCTCGGTCACTGTTGCAGGCCGGGGTAGAGGGGGAACTGACCGGTGAGCTTGGCGACCCGGGTGCGCAGGGACTCGAGGTCCGTGCCGTGGCCACCGACCAGCGCGGTGGCGATGATCTCGCCGACCTCCGCGAACTCGGTGTCGCCGAAGCCGCGGGTCGCCAGCGCGGGTGTCCCGATCCGCAGGCCCGAGGTGACGCGCGGAGGGCGCGGGTCGAACGGGACCGCGTTGCGGTTCACGGTGATGCCGGCGCTGTGCAGGAGGTCCTCGGCCTGCTGGCCGTCCAGCTCGGACTTGCGCAGGTCGACCAGCACGAGGTGCACGTCGGTCCCGCCGGTGAGCACCGAGACGCCCGCCGCGGCGACGTCGGGCGCGGAGAGACGGTCCGCGATGAGCCGGGCGCCGTCGATGGTGCGCTGCTGGCGGGCCTTGAACTCCTGCGTGGCGGCGATCTTGAACGCGACGGCCTTGGCGGCGATCACGTGCATGAGCGGGCCGCCCTGCTGGCCCGGGAAGACCGCGGAGTCGATCTTCTTCGCGAGCTCGGTCTTGGACAGGATGAAGCCCGAGCGCGGTCCGCCGATGGTCTTGTGACCGGTCGAGGACACGACGTCGGCGTACGGCACGGGGCTCGGGTGCAGGCCGGCCGCGACGAGCCCGGCGAAGTGCGCCATGTCGACCCAGAGCTTCGCGCCGACCTCGTCGGCGATGGAGCGGAAGGCCTCGAAGTCCAGGTGCCGGGAGTACGCCGACCAGCCGGCGATGATCACGTCGGGGCGGGCCTCCAGGGCCTTCTTGCGGACCTGGTCCATGTCGACGCGGAACGTGTCGGGGTCGACTCCGTAGGCCGCGACCTCGTACAGCTTGCCGGAGAAGTTGATCCGCATGCCGTGCGTGAGGTGCCCGCCGTGCGCGAGCTCGAGGCCGAGGATCTTGTCGCCCGCGTTGATCAGCGCGTGCAGGACGGCGGCGTTGGCCGTCGCGCCCGAGTGCGGCTGGACGTTGGCGTGCTCGGCGCCGAACAGGTCCTTCGCGCGCGAGATCGCGAGGTTCTCCGCGACGTCGACGTGCTCGCAGCCGCCGTAGTACCGCTTGCCCGGGTACCCCTCGGCGTACTTGTTCGTCAGCACGGAGCCCTGCGCCTGCAGGACGGCGCGCGGCACGAAGTTCTCGCTCGCGATCATCTCGAGCGTGTCGCGCTGGCGGGTCAGCTCGTTGTCGAGCACCGCCTGGATCTCGGGGTCCAGATCCGCAAGGGACTGGTTCATGACGTTCTCGGTCTGATCGCTCATCGGGTTGTCCTCGCCTGGAGCTGTGTGAGCAGTGTGGTGGGGATCCCGGGATCGGTCCGGGCACGCACACACGCAGGTGTGGTGACCCGAGGCCCAGGCGTACGACCCAGAAGTCTGCTGCTGCTTCGTCGCTCCCCGGTGGTGACCCACCCGCGCCAGTCGCGACGCGGACAGCCTACCAATCTCAGGCGGGGTCGTTCCCGCCGTCCGCCGCGGCGTCGTCCTCGTCCTCGCCGTCGCCGTCGCCGTCGCCCAGGATCCGGCGCAGGTAGGCGTACGTGAGGTCGCCCGCGGTGCGGTCGTACTGGTGCTCGTACCCGTGCTTGGTGTACATCGCGAGGTTCTGCACCGAGTCCTGGCCGGTGAAGACCCAGATCTCCTCGGTGTCGTCCGGCAGGTGCGGTACGACGGCGAGCAGCAGCTGGGTGCCGATCCCCTTGCCCTGCAGGTCAGGGGCGACGGCGAGGCGGCCGAGGGTGGCCTTCTTGTCCTCGAGCACGACCCGCACCGAGCCGACCAGGCGGTGCCCGGAGCGGGCGCCGAGGGTGATCACGCCGTGGGCCGCGAGGTCCGCGCGCAGCTCGCCGAGGGTCTGGGTGAGCGGGGGGATGTTCGGGTCGCCGTAGATCTGGGCCTCGGTGACGAAGGCGGCCCGCCGCAGGGTCAGCAGCTCCCCGGCCTCGTCGTCGGTGACGACCTGGATCGTGACGTCTGGTGCGCTCATGTGCCCATCGTGTCAGTCGCCACTGGGCCCGACTACCTTTACCCCTGTGTCCCACCCCACGGAACCCGCTGTTCACACCGAATTCACGACGCCGACCACGACCCACTGGGTCCTGATCCTGTCCTGCCCGGACCGTCCCGGCATCGTGCACGCGGTCGCCGGGATGCTCGCCGAGCACGGCGGGAACATCACCGAGTCCCAGCAGTTCGGCGACCCGCTGTCCGGGCTGTTCTTCATGCGCGTGCAGGTCGAGTCGGCGGCCGAGCGCGCGGACCTCGCCGGCGCGATGGCGGTGCTCGCCGCGCGGTTCGACATGACGTGGGACCTGGACGTCGTCGGGCGCCCGATCCGCACGCTCGTGATGGGCTCGACCGCGGAGCACTGCCTCAACGACCTGGCGTTCCGCCAGCGTTCGGAGAACCTGCCGATCGACATCGTCGCGGTGGTCTCCAACCACACGGTGCTCGCCGAGCTCGCCGAGTTCTACGGCATCCCGTTCCACCACGTGCCCGTCACGCGCGAGAAAAGGGCGGACGCCGAGGCGCAGCTGCTCGCGCTGGTCCGCGAGCTGGGCGTCGAGCTGGTGGTGCTCGGCCGGTACATGCAGATCCTGTCCGACGACCTGTGCCGCGAGCTCGCCGGGCGCGTGATCAACATCCACCACTCGTTCCTGCCGAGCTTCAAGGGCGCGCGCCCGTATGCGCAGGCCCATGAGCGCGGGGTCAAGCTGATCGGTGCGACCGCGCACTACGTCACCGGAGACCTGGACGAGGGCCCGATCATCGAGCAGGACGTCGAGCGGGTCGACCACACCCGGCACGTCGACGAACTGATGCGCCTCGGCCAGGACGTCGAGCGCCGGGCCCTGGCCAGAGCGGTCCGCTGGCACGCCGAGCACCGAGTCCTCCTCGACGGCCACCGCACCATCGTCTTCCGCTGACCCAACCCCGCCGGACGACGGCGTTCAGCAGCCGGCTGGGGGTGTCGGACGCCATCGGCCACGCGGCCAGGCGGCCATCGGTCAACGTCGGGCGGACTCGTGGCTGGCGAACGACGTCGGGCGGACTCGTGGCTGGCGAACGACGTCGGGCGGGCTGGGTGTAGGGCTGGGTGTATCGAGAATGCACCGTGGGTGGACGTTCGATACACCCAGCAATACACCCACCGATACATCCAGGCACCCTGAGCTGCTCAACCAACCACCGGGCCCGCAAAGCCCACGGTCCGCCGAGCCCGCCGAGCCCGCCGAGAAGTCAAAATCCACCCGTCCGATTCGATCCGGACGGGCGGATTTTGACTTCTCGGCGAGGTGACCAGGGTCAGCGGTGCTGCTTCTCCTGCAGGACGGCGACCGTGCGGGCGGGGACCGTGACCTCGCCGGTGGACCTGTTCCAGGTTGTCTGGCGGACGACGGCGTCGGCGCCCCGGGCCAGCACCGGGGACAGGGCGTAGTCGTGGCTCGCCAGGCCGGCGATCTTCTGGGTGGTGGGCTCGTCGCTCGCGTTGAACACGACGAGCACGCCGTCCAGCTTCCTATCCACGTCGACCCCGACGCGGTCGTTCACGCGCATCACGATCACGCCCGGGGCGGCGGTCGGTCCGCTGCCGGGGAAGGTGACCTTCGCCTCGATGAGCGCCGCGTCGCCGAGCCGGAACAGCGGGGTCGAGAAGCGCAGCCGGAGCAGGTTCTCCGACGCCGACTCGGCCGTGGCGATGTCCGCGGGGGCGGGCTTGAGCGCCGGGTTGGCGAGCAGCGGCTTCTGGTAGGGCCACTTCGCCTGGTTGTCGGCGGCCGGCGGCAGCCCCCGGCCGAAGCCGTTGTCCTGACCGGTGAAGTCGAGGGAGTTGAACCAGTCCCCCGAGTTGAAGCTGTTGCGGTCGAGCGACTTGCTCCGCAGCATCTCCGCCCCGGCGTGCCAGAACGACGGTGTCTGGGCGAGCGCGGTCGTCGCGAGGGACACGGTGTTCATCCGCACCCGGTCCTTCATCGTGGTGGCCGCGGGCAGCTTGAGGGTCAGCGCGTCGAAGATCGTCTCGTTGTCGTGCGCATCGACGTAGCTGATGACCTCCGCCGGCTGGTCGGCGTAGCCGGCCGGCTGACCGTTGTAGTCGAGCTGCGACCCCTTGCGCACGCTCCCGGCGCTGGTCAGGAACGAGTAGTCGCGCAGGTTGCCGGCCAGCCCGAGCCGGACGAGGTCGCCGTCGTGCTGGACGCGGGCGAGCTGGTCGGCGGTGGTGCCGTTCGCGGCCGAGCCGTTGGGGTCGGTGTACTCCCCGCTGCCGAAGCCCTGGATGCTCGGGTCGTCGTCGAACGGGCCGCCGCCGCGCACGGCGTCGCGCAGCCGGTCGCTGAAGGTGCCGATCCCGGTGCCGCCGAGCTGGCCCTGGGTGGCCTGGGTGAAGAGCCGGTTGTTCGCGACCTCCCCGAAGTTCCAGCCCTCGCCGTAGAGGTAGACGGCCTTGCCGTTCACGCCGTCGCGGCGAGGCGTGAGCGCGTCGAGCCCGGCGCGGACGGCCTTCATGGTCGCGACCGAGTGGTGGCCCATGAGGTCGAACCGGAACCCGTCGACCTTGTAGTCCCGCGCCCACAGCACGACCGAGTCGACCATCAGCTTCTGGGCCATCGCGTGCTCGATCGCCACGTTCTGGCAGCAGGTCGAGGTCTCGACCTTGCCGGTCGCGTCGAGGCGCTGGTAGTAGCCGGGCACCACCTGGTCCAGCACCGACTTCGGGTCCTGGCCGCTGGCCGCGGTGTGGTTGAACACCTGGTCGAGCACGACCTGCAGGCCGTCGGCGTGCAGCGCCCCGACCATCGTGCGGAACTCGGCGATCCGGGCGCCGCCGTCGGGGTTGCGCGCGTAGGAGCCCTCGGGCGTGGAGTAGTGCAGCGGGTCGTAGCCCCAGTTGTAGCCGTCCTTGTCGGCCACGGCGGTGACCGCGGCCTGCTGCTGGTCGGAGTCCGCCGGGAGGGACGCCAGGTCGCCGGCGGGCACCGCCTGCTTGGAGCGGTCCTCCTCGATCGTGGCGATGTCGAACGTGGGCAGCAGGTGCACGGTGGTCAGGCCCGCGCGGGCGAGCGTGCGCAGGTGCTTGGTCCCGGCGCCGTCGTACGCGAACGCGCCGTAGGTGCCGCGCAGGGCCGCCGGGACGGTCTTGTCGCCGATCGAGAAGTCCCGCACGTGCAGCTCGTAGATCGTCTGGTCGACCGGGTCGGCGACGATGGGCTGGCGGGTCTTCTCCCAGGTCCGGGGCCGGTATGCGGTGTCGGCGAGGTCGATCAGGACCGAGTGCGTCGAGTTGGTCGTCAGGGCGACCGAGTACGGGTCGGTGACCTGGTTGACCTCGACCTTGTCGGTGCTGGGCGCGTAGACGCTGACCTCGTAGCGGTACGCCGCGCCGGCCCAGGAGCGGGTGCCGGGCGCGACCCAGGACCCATCGGCCCGGCGGGTCATGGCGACCCGGGTCGGGTCACCGGTCACGGCCCCGTTGCGGGCGCCGGTCCAGAGCAGCAGGTCGACCTTCTGGGCGGTCGGCGCCCAGAGCGCGAGGGAGGGCGCCTGGTCCTTCCAGGTCGCGCCGAGCGTCCGGTGAGCGGCATCTGCCGAGTAGAGGTCGTCCACGACGCCCGGGATCTGCACCGCGGTGATCGCGCGCGCGGTTCCGTCGGCGGCGTACTCCCCGACGAACAGCTCGCCCTTGAGCAGGGCCTCGACCGTGGCCCGGTCGGCCCCGGTGACCGTCAGTGCGAGGTAGCCCTTGAGCGCGGGGAAGCGCGCGAGCTGCGTGGCGCTCAGCCCCCCAGGCGCGTATGTCAGGTCCCGCGACGCCCCGCCGACGACGACGCCGTCCGTCACCTCGAGCGAACCGTCGGCCGCCGAGTGCAGCTTCCAGGCCAGCGCCGCCGGATCGGTGCCCGCGGGCACCGGGTCGGCGGGCCAGGCGATCGTGCCGGCGTCGATCCACTGCGCGCGCGACTCGCCCACCCCGGGCAGCCTCACGGCGCCGGAACCAAGGACGTCAACGCTCGGACGTTGCGGCTTTATGTGTCGGCTTTGGTGCTGTCGCGGTGCGCTCGGGGATCGGGCCGGCAGCGGGCAGGTCGCGACGTCAGGGCCTCGTCGACGCCCGTCGGACGAGGCTCCAGGCGTCCGCGCTGGACCCTGGATCCTCACCGAGGGCTGCGCGGGCGCACGCGACGCCCTGCGCGCGAAGGTCCTGCGCGAGCGTCGTCAGGGCGTTGTCGGCCGCGACCGCCGAGTCGTCCCATCCGGTCACGGACAGCCGTTCCGGGACCGCACGCGCGGCCGCGACGCCCGCCCGGAGCACGCCGAGGGCCTGCTGGTCGCTCATCGCGGCGATCGCGTCGACCGGCGGGTCCAGCGCGAGCAGCTGCTCGGCGAGCGAGCGTGCCTCGCCGGCGTCGTTCGTGGCACAGACGCCGACGAGGACGTCCGACCAGCGGATGCCGAGGTCCTCGGCGGCCTCGCGGTAGCCCTCGAGCCGCTCGCGGGTGACCGGGAACAGGGCCGCGGCCGGATCCAGACCGGCGACCAGCTCGGTTCGGCGCGCCCGGTCGAGCGGGAAGCTGATCACGGCCGGACGCGCGGCGCCGGCGAAAGCGGCCCGGCCGACCTCCCGCGCGGCGGCCCGGTTGTCGATGCTGACCAGGGTGAAGCCCGCACGTGCGGGGCCACCATGAATGACGACGGGCCGTTGCGTGCCGCGCGCGGCGTCGAGCACCGGGTCGTCGTCGGCCGTGGTCCACACGATGAACGCGTCGACCGCGGCGGCCGCGACCCGTTCGGCGTCGTCGTCGGTCCCCGTGATCGGCACGATCAGCAGCCCGTAGCCGCGTTCGGCGCAGACGTCGGCGATCCCGGCCAGGAAGGACGTCGCCTGCGGGTCCTCGAACGCGTAGGTGAGGTGCTCGCCGAGCACGAGGCCGAGGGTGCGCGAGCTGCCGTACCGCAGCGAGCGGGCGCTGGCGTCGGGTCCCGCGTAGCCGAGCTCGGCGGCCGCGGCGAGGACCTTCGCCCGGCTCGCCTCCGAGACGCGGTCGGGCCGGTTGTAGGTGTACGACGCCGTCATCATGGACACCCCGGCGCGGCGCGCGACCTGGGCCATGGTCACCCGGCGGGGCGGGCTGGCGGGCGGCATGGCGTCATCCTACGTTTGTAACGTCACACGCGCGACTTCGCCTGCCTCCTCCGGCGCGCTCGTTGTACCCTTCGACCTGGCGCCTCGACCAGTGCAGCCTCCCTTGGTGCAAGCCGCCGCGGAATCCCCGCCGGCCGCCGCGCACCCGCCGCCTGCCGCCTGTCGACCGAGGACCCGCCGTGACCGTCTCTGCAATCCCACCCGCGCGCCTGGCCCAGCGCCTGCGCAACGTCGCCAGCTCCCCCGTCCGGGACCTGCTCGCACTCACCTCCCGACCCGAGGTCATCTCGTTCGCCGGCGGGCTTCCGGCGCCGGAGCTGTTCGACGTCGAGGGGCTGCGCGCCGCGTTCGACCAGGTCCTGACCGGGCCCGCCGCCCGGCGCACGCTGCAGTACGCGCCGACCGAGGGGAACGCCGAGCTCCGCGCCCTGGTCGCCGAGCGGATGACCCGTCGCGGGCTGCCCACCACGGGCGCCGACCTGCTCGTCACGACCGGGTCCCAGCAGGCGCTGACCCTGGTCGCGACCGCCCTGCTCGACCCGGGCGCCGTCGTCGTCGTGGAGGAACCGACGTACCTCGCGGCGCTGCAGTCCTTCCAGCTGATCGGCGCGCGGATCGTGCCGGTGGCCGGCGACGAGGACGGCATCGACCCGGTGGCCCTCGCCGAGGTCCTCGAGCGCGAGCGCCCGACGCTGATCTACCTGGTGCCCACCTTCGCCAATCCGACCGGGCGCACGTTGAGCGCCTCGCGCCGCACCGTCGTCGCCGAGCTCGCCGCCGCGCACGGGGTGTGGGTCGTCGAGGACGACCCGTACGGCGAGCTGCGCTACCGGGGCGAGACGCTGGCTCCGCTGGCGGCCGAGCCTGCCGCCGGCAGCCGGGTCATCCACCTGGGCAGCTTCTCCAAGACCGGCGCCCCCGGCCTGCGGCTGGGCTGGCTGCGCGCCCCGGCGAGCCTGCTGCCCGCGCTCGTGATCGCCAAGCAGGTCGCCGACCTGCACACCTCGACGGTCGACCAGGCGGCGGCCGCCTCCTGGATCGGGGCGACCGATCTCGACGCGCACGTGCGGCGGCTGCGCGAGGTCTACGGGCTGCGCCGGGACGCGATGCTGAGCGCCCTGCCCGGGACGCTGCCCGCGGGAAGCACCTGGAGCAATCCCGACGGCGGCATGTTCGTGTGGACCCGGCTGCCGGCCGTGGCGGACACGGCATCGCTGCTGCCGCTCGCTCTCGAGCGGGACGTGGCGTTCGTGCCCGGCGCGGCGTTCTTCGCCGGGGATCCCGACCGGTCGACGCTGCGACTCTCGTTCACGACGCACACCCCGGAGGAGATCTCCGAAGGGATGCGGCGGCTCGGGACGGTGCTGCGGGGGTAGGACGGCGATCCTCCCCGCGCGGGTCGGCGCCACGAGCGGCCCGTTCGCGCCGCGAACTGGGAGTTGTTGTCGTATTTCGGGCGATTTGACGACAACGACTCCCAGTTCGACGACGACCGGCGGCCGTGGACAGTGCGGTTGTCCAGCGCTAGCGTCAAAATGGCACGCCGGGAAAGATCCTGAGCAGGGGACTGGAACGATGACCGCTGGAAGATTGACAAGGCACCAGAAAGAATTCGCCTGCGCGGTCGTCACAGGCTCGCTGTTCCTCTCCGGTGCGCCCAGCGCGACGGCGGCTGGGGCCGGCGCCACCCAGCCGCGCGTGCCCGCCGCATCGACGGCGTCGATCTCGACGGCCTCGACACTCGCGACGTCGGCCCTGCGACCCTCGGCACTGCAGCCAACAGCGGTGTCGCAACTCCAGCGGTGGCCGGTGCTGCGCCAGGGGCCCAACAGCCTCTGGCCGCACGCGACCGTGCGGTCCCTGCAGTTCCTGCTGCGGGCACGCGGAGCCTCGATCACCGTCGACGGGATCTTCGGGCCGAGGACCGATGCCGCCGTCGTGGCGTTCCAGCGGAGTCATCACCTGCTCGTGGACGGCATCGTCGGTAGCCAGACGTGGAGCTCGCTGATCATCACGGTCCGCCAGGGCAGCCGCGGTGACGCCGTCCGGGCAGTGCAGGACCAGATCAACTTCCGCGATCTCAAGGGCAACGGAACCCTGGTCGTCGACGGGATCTTCGGGCCGAAGACCCGTCAGGAGGTGATCTGGTTCCAGGAGCAGCTGGCCCTCGACATCAAGCCCTTCGCGGTCGACGGGATCGTCGGTCCCCAGACCTGGCCGTCCCTGGTCAACGAGGCAAACTCGGGCTGAGGCCCACGAACTAGCCCGCCTCGATCGCCGCCCGACAGTGCGGCAGCAGCGCGGCGCAGGTGCCACCGGTAGCCCAACCGGGTCGGCGGCTCCCACACCGTCACCTCGCCCCATTCGTGCTCGACGCCGGTCGGCGTGCGCTCGTAGATCCGCCCGCCCA
The DNA here is from genome assembly GCF_036565025.1 of Pengzhenrongella sp. Taxonomy (NCBI): domain Bacteria; kingdom Bacillati; phylum Actinomycetota; class Actinomycetes; order Micrococcales; genus Pengzhenrongella; species Pengzhenrongella sp. The sequence goes on along the minus strand of NZ_DATCNW010000399.1, from coordinate 7,843 downwards.
GCGCGGTCTCGAGCACGACGACGACGTCGGGCGCACCGCTGGCCGTGTGGTCGGCGGTGCCACCACGTGTCGATCTTCGCGGTCCAGGTGGTGAAGGCGTGCTCGACCGAGCACGCCTGTCGAACGTGGTCCGCAGCGGCTCGATCATCGGTGGCTCGATCATGCGGTCGGCCCCGGCGAGGTGTTCTCGGCGAGCAGCCGGAGGTGACGCGAGACCGCGGGACGGCTGACGCGAGCTCGGCGGTGAGCTCCTGGACCGACTTGTCGCCGAGCCCGAGCAAGGCTCAGGATCTCCCGGCGGTTCGGGTCTCCGAGCGCCTCGAACGGGTCACCGGCGGCCGCGGGCGACGCCGCCACCCGTCAGCTGCCGACTCGACGCGGTGCTTGAGACCGGCGAGGTCGCGGCGACGAGCGCGAGGAGCCCGGGGAACCGCTGGCCGAGATCCTCTGTGCGCACCCGGCTGCGTCGCTCGAGGCCGTACTGGCGCTGCCGGATCAGGCCGGCCGCCCGGAGCGTCTTGAAGTGGTAGGTGAGCGAGGACTTGGGACGGTCGAAGCCGAACCAGCCGCAGGTGTGGTCGTAGGCCTGTGATTCGAGCATCAGCTTGCGCACGATCGTCAGCCGCAGCGGATCGGACAAAGCGCCCATGACCACCTCGAGCCGCAGCTCCTCGACCGGGGGCTCAGGCAGCGGATCGGGCAGCCCCGCCGGGGGCGTGCGGCTCCCGGGAGTCTCGATGCGCGCGTCGGTCGTCGTCATCCCCCCATCCTAGTCGTTGTACGAATTACTTCGAACTGGGGTAGGTTCGAGAAAATTCGTACAGCAAACCAAGGAGGACCAGACGGTGACTACGCCGACCACAGAACGCACAGGAACATCGAGCACGGGGTCGGGGGTCCGGCCGATGCTGTCGGCGGCAGCGATCGTCTGCGCCGTCTTCGTGCTGTCGAACTCGCCCACGCCGCTCTACGTCCGCTGGCAGCATGAGCTCGGCTTCTCCTCGGGCACTCTGACGGTGATCTTTGCGGCGTACATCGCCGGACCTGCTGCTGACGCTCGTCGTCGCCGGGCGGGCAGCGGATCGCTTCGGTCGCAAGCCGGTCCTCATTCCCGGCCTGCTGGTCGCCCTGACGGCGTGCGTGCTGTTCATGTCGGCGTCCAGCGTCGTCGTGCTGGTGATCGCGAGGTTCCTCACCGGGGTCGCGGTCGGCGTCGTCGTCTCCGCGGGGATGGCCGCGGTGGTGGACCTGGGCGGGCCTGACCGCCGTCGGCAGGCTTCCCTGGCGGCCTCGGTCGCGATGGTGCTCGGGGCGGGACTGGGCCCGTTGCTGGCAGGGCTGATCGCGCAGGAAACCGCCGAGCCGGTCGTCCCGATCTTCGCGGTGGAGCTCGTCCTCCTGCTCGGCGCGCTCGTGATCGCGTATCGCCTGCCCATCCCTCGTCCCAGCCCTCGTCAGCCTTCGACCCGGCAGGTCACGGGCTCCGGGCTCCACCTGCCGTCCGTCCCGCGGCCGAACCAGAATCAGGTGGCCCTCGGCATCGCCGCGTTCGCGCCCGGCATCACGGCAACCTCGTTCGTGCTGTCGCTCGGCCCGTCCCTCCTGTCGACCCTGCTCGGCGTCTCGAGCCCGCTGATCGCCGGCGGGACGGCGTGCGTGATGTTCGTGACGGCCACCGCCGTTCAGCTCGCCGTTCCCCGCCTGCCGGCGCGCAGCATCCTGATCCTGAGCACCGGGGCAACGCTCGCCTCAATGATCGCCCTCGTGGTCGCAGTGAACGGGTCGCTCGCGGTGCCGCTGGTGGTCGCGGCGGTCCTCGCGGGGGCCGGACAGGGCCTCGGTCAGCTCGGCGGCCTGAGCCTGATCGGGACCCACGTGCCCAGCAACCGGCGAGCCGAGGCGAACTCCGTCCTGAACATCGGCGGGTATGTCCCCGCGGGGGTGCTGGCGGTGCTCATCGGCTACCTGATCGACGCCGTCGGGCTGGCCCGGGGCGCGACCCTGTTCGCCGCGATCCTCGCCCTCGCCGCGATCGCCGGCGGTGCGCTCATCAGCACGTCACCGGAGGTCGCCGCAGAAGCCGATACCCACCCGGGACTTATGTCCCGGGCGCGAGGACGTACCGTGAAGTAGTCGCACGGCGCAGCTGGGGAGAAATCATGGACATCGACGAACCCGCCCAGGCGGGAACGCGCGACGCAGCATTGCTGCAAGCCGTCCTCGCGCTTGCCGCGGATCTCGACCTGCCGAGCCTGCTCAAGCGGTTCGTCGACGCGAGCACGGAGCTCACCGGCGCGCGGTACGGGGCCATCAACATCCTCGACGAGCACGGCACGTCCACGACGTTCGTCCAGAACGGGTTCGACGACCTCACGGTGGCCGCCCTCGGCCACGCCCCGCACGCCATCGGCGTCCTCGGCCAGATTCCCGCGCACGGCGTCCTGCGGCTCGAGGACCTGACCAAGCACCCCGCCTACCTGGGGCTTCCCCCGTCCCATCCGCCGCTCGGCTCGTTCCTCGGCACGGCAGTGCGCGTGCGCGAGAAGGTCTTCGGCTACCTCTACCTGTCCGAGAAGGCGGGCGGCTTCGAGGACTCCGACGAGGATCTGGTCACCGCGCTCGCGGCGGCGGCGGCGGTCGCCATCCAGAACGCCGAGCTCTACGCGCTGGCGGTCAAGCGCGAGAACTGGGTTCGGGCCGGCCAGCAGATCACCACCATGCTCCTGGAGGGTGCCGAGGAGGAGGACGTGCTCGCCCAGATCGCCTCCACCGCGCGCGAGATCGCCGGCGCGGACACCGCGGCCCTGGTGCTTCCCGGCATGGCCGACGCGCTCGTGATGGAGATCGTCGAGGGGCAGGCCCAGGACAAGCTGCTGGGCCTGGCCATGGTCCCCGAGGGGCGCGCGTGGGCGGCATTCGAGAGCGGCGTCAGCGCCCTGGTGCCGTCGCTCGCGATCGCCCCGACTCCGCAGCTCGAACCGCTGCGCCTGTTCGGCCCCGCCCTGTACACCCCGCTGCGGACCGCGGGCAAGAGCGTCGGCGTCCTGATGCTGCTGCGCCGGGTCGACTCCCCGCCCTTCACCGACAACGACCTCGTGATGACCAAGTCGTTCGCGGCCCAGGCGGCCCTCGCGTTCATCCTCGCCGAGGCGCGGCACGCTCAGGATGTCGCGGCCCTGCTCGACGAGCGCGAACGGATCGCGCGCGACCTGCACGACCTGGCCATCCAGCAGCTGTTCGCGACCGGCCTGCAGCTCGAGACCGTCGGCCGCCGGGCCGCGCTCGGCGGGGACGGTGCCGAGATCGCCGGCCTGATCAACGGGGCCCTGGACGGGGTCGACTCCTCGGTGCGCCAGATCCGGATGATCGTGCACTCGCTGCACGACCCGGCCGCTGGGGGCGCCTCGCTCGTCGAGCGCCTGCGCCGCGAGGCCACGCTGTCGCGCGGCGGCCTCGGTTTCGCCCCGTCCCTGCTCATCACGGCCGACGGCGTCGTCGTCGACACCTCGGACAACGAGCTCCTGGGCCGCATCGACGACGTCGTCGGCGCCGACCGCGCGAACGATGTCGTCGCGGTCGCCCGGGAGGGGCTGACGAACGCCGCGCGGCACGCGAAGGCGACGTCGGTCGCGGTTCGGGTGAGCGTCAACGGCTCTGGTCCGAGCGGCCGCATCGTGATCGAGGTCGAGGACGACGGCGCGGGCCTCGACGAAACCCGCGACCGGCACTCCGGCACGAAGAACCTCGCTGCGCGCGCCCGGCAGGACGGCGGCACGTTCAGTCTCACGGCCCCGCCGTCGGGCGTCGGCACGCTGCTCACGTGGCAGGCCCCGCTCGACTGACCGGGAGCGTCAGTCCCCGCTCGACTGACAGTCTGCGTCAGTTGCCGCTCGACTGACTCCTCTGGGTCAGTCCCCGCGCAGCGCGCGCAGCCGCTCCTCGCACCCGTCGGGCTCGGGATCGACCTCGACGAGCTTGTCGCGGCTGGTGACGCCCGAGACCAGGCTGACATGTCGCCGTCGGGCACCGAGCGCGTCCGCGATCGCCGCGAGGGCCTCCTCGGTGGCCCCGCCGTCGACCGCCCGCGCGTGCACCGCGACGATCAGCCGGTCCCCGTAGGTCCCCCCGACGCGCGCCCTGGACGACCCCGGCTTCACCCTGATCGCGATCCGCACTCCGCCACCCTGCTCCCTCGCTGCCCTACCCGGACCCGCCCGAACCCCCGCCTGAAACCCACAACGTCCGAGCGTTGACGCCCCTCAAGGACGTCAACGCTCGGACGTTACGTGAATCTAGGGCGAACTGGTCGCCGTCGAGACCGGTCTCAGATGAGGCCGAGCTCGGTGACCGACTCGCGCTCGGCGATGAGCTCGGCGACGGAGGCGTCGATCCGCCCGCGCGAGAACTCGTCGATCTCGAGGCCCTGGACGATCTGCCAGCTGTCCCCCTTCGAGGTGACCGGGAACGAGGAGATCAGGCCCTCGGGCACGCCGTACGAACCGTCGGACGGGATGGCGGCCGAGGTCCAGTCGCCGTCGGGCGTGCCGTTGACCCAGTCGTAGACGTGGTCGATCGCGCCGTTGGCACCCGATGCCACCGAGGATCCGCCGCGCACCTCGATGATCGCGGCGCCACGCTTGGCGACGGTCGGGATGAAGTCGTTCTCGATCCAGGCCTGGTCGTTGATGACCTCGGCCGCGGGCTTCCCGGAGATCTCCGCGTGGAACACGTCCGGGTACTGGCTCGCGGAGTGGTTGCCCCAGATGGTGAGCTTCTTGATCTCACTGACCGGGACACCGGCCTTCTTCGAGAGCTGCGACAGCGCCCGGTTGTGGTCCAGGCGCGTCATGGCCGTGAACCGGTCGGACGGGACGTCCGGCGCGTGCGCGGACGCGATGAGCGCGTTCGTGTTCGCGGGGTTGCCCACGACCAGGACGCGGATGTCCGACGCCGCCCCGGCGTTGATCGCCGCACCCTGCGGGCCGAAGATCCCGCCGTTGACGCGCAGCAGGTCGGCGCGCTCCATGCCCGCCGTGCGCGGCCGCGCGCCGACGAGCAGCGCGACGTTGGCGCCGTCGAAGCCGTGCGTCGGGTTGTCGAAGATGTCGATCCCGCGGAGCAGCGGGAACGCGCAGTCGTCGAGCTCCATCGCGGCGCCCTCGGCACCCTTGACCCCCTGCGGGATCTCGAGCAGGCGCAGCTTGACCGGGACATCGGGCCCGAGCAGCTGCCCGGACGCGATCCGGAACAGCAGTGCGTAACCGATCTGGCCGGCCGCGCCGGTGACGGTGACGTTAACGGGGGTGGTGCTAGCCATCACAGAACTCCTTTGATCTGGACGAATGTAATTTCGGACAACAGTTCAGTTGAGACGGGCGGCGAGGTTCTCGTCCAGCGAGGCGAGGAACGCCTCGGTGGTCTGCCATGCCTGGTCGGGACCGACCAGCAGGGCGAGGTCCTTGGTCATCTTGCCGCTCTCGACGGTCTTGATGACGACGTCCTCGAGGGTCTCGGCGAAGGCCGTGACCTCGGGGGTCCCGTCCAGCTTGCCGCGGTGCTTGAGGCCCCCGGTCCAGGCGAAGATCGACGCGATCGGGTTCGTCGACGTCGGCTTGCCGGCCTGGTGCTGGCGGTAGTGCCGGGTGACGGTGCCGTGCGCGGCCTCGGCCAGGGCGGTCTTCCCGTCGGGCGTCATCAGGACCGAGGTCATCAGGCCGAGCGAGCCGAAGCCCTGCGCGACCGTGTCGGACTGGACGTCGCCGTCGTAGTTCTTGCAGGCCCAGACGTAGCCGCCCTCCCACTTCATCGCAGCGGCGACCATGTCGTCGATCAGGCGGTGCTCGTAGGTGAGGCCCGCGGCGTCGAACTGCTCGCGGTACTCGGCGTCGAACACCTCCTGGAAGATGTCCTTGAAGGCGCCGTCGTACGCCTTGAGGATCGTGTTCTTCGTCGACAGGTACACCGGGTAGCCGCGCTGCAGCCCGTAGGCGAGCGACGCGTGCGCGAAGTCGCGGATCGACTCGTTGAAGTTGTACATGCCCATCGCGACGCCGCCGCCCTCGGGATAGGTGACGACCTCCTGCTGGATCGGCTCCGAGCCGTCCGAGGGGGTGAAGGTGAGGGTGAGCTTTCCGGCGCCGGGGACCCGGAAGTTCGTGGCCTTGTACTGGTCGCCGAAGGCGTGCCGGCCGATGACGATCGGCTTGTTCCAGCCGGGCACCAGGCGCGGGATGTTCGAGATGATGATCGGCTCGCGGAAGACGACACCGCCGAGGATGTTGCGGATCGTCCCGTTGGGCGAGAGCCACATCTTCTTCAGGCCGAACTCCTCGACGCGTGCCTCGTCGGGGGTGATGGTGGCGCACTTCACGCCGACGCCGTGTTCTTGGATCGCGTGCGCCGCGTCGACCGTGACCTGGTCCTCGGTCGCATCGCGGTTCTCGATCGACAGGTCGAAGGTCCGCAGGTCGATGTCGAGGTACGGGTGGATCAGCCGGTCCTTGATGAAGTGCCAGATGATTCGCGTCATCTCGTCGCCGTCGAGGTCGACGACGGGTCCGGCTACCTTGATCTTGGCCATGTAAGGGATCTCCTGTGTTCTCGTGTGATACCCGGTCGCCGGGGTGCACCCGCGGGCGACACGGTGCCCCCTCGCCCCATCGGCCACATCCGTGGCCACCGCGTCCAAGATTACTCGACATCGAGAGACTTTGGCTCGCCGGGCGTGTTTCACCCTTGGCGGGGCGCCCAACATAGGTGCCATGCTGGAGACGCACAGCCGACGTTCAGGTCCAGCGGACATGCTCCGTCGGGGTCGCCGTCGGCGCTCCGCACCTCACGGATGACAGGAAAGACAAATGTCGCAGGACATCCCTGACCTCAGCTCGACCACGGGCACGCCGGCCGCGGCCGCCCCGGACGCGCGCGCGCCGGTGGTGCCCGCCGCGAGGCCGGTCACCGGCGCCGAGGCGATGGACCAGCGAGCCGGCGAGCCGGCGAGCACGGGCGTCTTCGCGCGGCTGGGCGCCGAGATGCTCGGCACGTTCTTCCTCGTGCTCGCGGCAATCGGCATCACGCTGTACTCCGGCGTGACGAGCGCCGGCACGTTGGGCGTGGCCCTCGGCTCCGGTATCGCGCTGATGGGCGCGATGTTCGCGTTCGGGCACGTCTCCGGTGGGCACTTCAACCCGGCCGTGACGCTCGGCTCGGCCATCGCGGGGCGCACGCCCTGGATCGAGGCGATCCTGTACTGGATCTCCCAGATCGTCGGCGGCGTGCTCGCCGCCGGTGTGATATTCCTGACTATTCCCAAGTCGCTGCCGGCGCTCGTCTCCCCCGGAAGCACCGAGCAGAAGTTCTTCGCCACCACGGCGAACGGATTCGGTGACCTCTCGCCGCTCGCGACCCTCTCGCAGGGCAAGGCGTCGTTCGAGATGCTGGCCGCCGTCGTTATCGAGGTCATCGCGGTGGCCGTGCTCGTGGCCGTCTACCTCGCGACGACGAGGCGCCGGTCGCTGCAGGTCGTTGCTCCGGTCGCGATCGGACTGACGTACGCGGTCCTGGTTCTCATCGCGTCGCCCATCACCAACGCCGCGCTGAACCCGGCACGCGCCACGGCCGCCGCGATCTTCTCCGGCGCCCCGGCACTCGGGCAGCTGTGGCTGTTCTGGGTCGCCCCGCTCGTCGGTGCAGCGCTCGCCGCGCTCGCGTACCGCACGTTCGGGCCCGACGACGACGAGAGCCTCACCGCCGAGGAGCTCGAGGCCGGGCGAGCCTGACCGCTCGCACCTGACCCGTAGGCCCTGAACCCTCTTAACGTCCGAGCGTTGACGTCCTATAGGAC
>NZ_DATCNW010000398.1:0-5696 GCF_036565025.1 Pengzhenrongella sp. | reverse complement strand
GAGGTCGGCGGTGATTTCGGCCGCCGTCACCGGGTGTCCGATGTGATAGCCCTGGATGGCGGCGCAGCCGAGGTCCCGTAGCTGCTGGAGCGACGAGGCCGTTTCGACGCCTTCGGCGACGATGCGCAGCCCGAGACTCTCGCCGAGTAGCAGGATGGAGCCTACGAGGGACGCGGCTGAGCCAAGCCGCTGGCCATGTCGATGCCCACGGTTGTCGGCTCACGCCACTGTTAAGAGTCCGCCGGCAGCCGGGGCCGCCGGCCCGCGGTGGCCACGTCCGGTAGTTGGAATGCGGCGGGATCTACGGGTCGGGTAATTATCAGCGCCCCAAGTTTTACGGTGTTGTTACTCGGGGTCCCGCGCAGCGACCAGAATGCAGAGTTTCGCGGATCGAGGCGTCCGGTCGCGACGACAGCATGACCGAGCAGGCAGCGGACGATGAGCGTTCGATCGGTACTGCTGACCGCGCCTCGAGTGGGATCAGCGACGCGACGGTGGCCGAGCTGGTGCGCCGCGGGTTCCACGTCTGGGCGACGGTTCGCAACCCGCAGGATGACGAGCGCCTCGTGACTTCCGCCAGGTCCACCACGACGTCTCGGGCGCCGGCCCTGGTCCGGTCCGGGGACGTCCGGGCGCCGTCGGTGAACAGCCCGGCGAAGGCGTGACGCAGCGCGGGCGCGGCGCACAGGTCGACCTCGCCGGCGACCTGCAGCAGGCCGACGTCCCCGACCAGCGCACTGTGCGTCCGGCAGGTCACCGGACGTTGCGGCGACGTCTGCTGGCCAGCCGCAGCTCGACACGGGTGGCGAGCTGCGGCATGTCGAGCGCCTGCCGGGCGTGAGCGACCGCGCCGCCCACGATCCGGTCCGCCAGCTCGCCGGTGGGCCGGCGCCCGTCCAGGGTCGCGGTGACGTTCAGCGTCGGCGCGTCCGGCGAGCCGCTCATCCGCGCGGTGGCCTGCCGGACCCCGCGGTACGCGGCGACCTCGTCGGAAACCGCGTCCGTCACCGCCGAGGAGGCCAGCGTCGTCTCGCCGCGCGACCGGTCGACCTCGAGGTCGAAGGACCCCAGCCGGTTGCTGCGCAGCTGGACGCGTAGCCAGCTCAGCGCGAACAGCGCGATCAGCAGCCCCAGTGCGGCGACCGCCACCCAGAACCACCAACGGTCCGCGACGTCCTGCACGCTGGTGTCGATGACGGTCCGCGCCTTGTTGCGCGCCCCGAAGGCGCCCAGCCCGAGCGCCGCTCCTGCGCCCCCGGCGGCCAGGAGCAGGATTCCGAGCAGGCTCAGCGTCCACCTGTTGCGCCGGGTGGCCCCGGGGAAGCGGTCCACCGCCGGCAACGCTGACGTCGAGTCGGCCATGTCAGTGCTCCTTCTGTTTGACGGTGACGGTCAGTCGCGGCGGACTGACCAGGTTCAGGCCGTCGATCCAGGCCCGTCAGTGCTCCTTTTGTTTGACGGTGACGGTCAGTCGCGGCGGACTGACCAGGTTCAGGCCGTCGATCCATGCCTGCATCTGGTCCTGGACGTGCTGTTGGAGTCCGGTCACGTCGCGCAGGGCCGAGACGGCGGTGACGGCGGCGCGGCGCTTCCCGATTACGGCGGATGCCTCGGAGATGCCGTCGACGTCGGCGGCGGCCGTCGCGAGCCCGCGGGACAGGCTGCGGCGGGCCAGCCCGACGGTGAGCGTTTCGTCGTCGGAGTGCACCGCGAGCAGCCCGGGCCGGCGCGGCTTGAGTTCCTCGAGCAGCAGGACGAGCCCCACGAGCGCCACCACGACGCAGCCGGCCACTACGGGCCCACTGCTCCACGTGTGCGTGCGAAGGTAGTCGGCCCAGGTCTCGTAGGGGGCGAGCAGCTGACCGCGTTTCCCGATGGCCGCCCAGGCGACCTCGAGAACGGTGAGTGCGCCGGCGACGAGCAGCAGGGCTGCGAGCAGGACGGCCAGGACACGATCGAGCACTCTCATGGCTACTGCACCCGGGATTGTCGGGACTCTGCGACGCGCAGGGTCGGAACGGTGATGTCGACCTCGGCGACGTGCAGTGCCGTGAGCGACTCGATTCGGCCGGTCACGTGGTCGCGCACCCGCGTGGTGACGTGCCGCACGGATGTCGGCCACGTCACCGACATCGTTACCCGCACCGATACGAGGCCGCCGTCGACGGTGGCGTCCACCCGGGCGTGGCTGGTCTCGTCGGCGCTGCCGATGGGGACGCCGAGGATGGTACGCGCCACGCCGGTCGCGGCGTCGACCTCGGAAACGGCACGCACGGCGATCTTCTCCACGACGCGGTCGGCGATGGTGGTGGCACCGCGCCCCACCACCGGCACGACCTCGGTGGGCTCATCGACCGAGCCCGGCTGGTCACGCCCAGGCCCCGACGGGTCTGGGCCGTGCGAGGCGGTCACCGCCGCGCCCGGCCTCGGCCGCTCAGGTAGGGGCTCAGGTCGAACTCGCCTTCCAGGACTCTGCCGACCAGGAAGCCGAGCAGGCCGATGAGGGCGACGACGAGGAACGCGCCGAAGCCGCCGAAGATGCCGGCGGCGCCGAGGGCGAGGCCGGTGAACAGCCCGACGACGCTGGGTTTCATGGTGTGGCTCCTAGCATTGGTGAGCGATTGTGGTGGGCGCGGTGCAGACAGGTGCGGGTCATTGCTGGCGCAGCCGTCGGCGTCGGTACGCGCGCGCGGCCCGGCGGAGGAGACCGACGAGGCCCCCTCGCCGGAAGAAGGTGACGTCGGGCTGCGCGCCACCCCGGGTTGCCTGCCGGGCCCGGAACGCGTCGATCCCGGCGCGGAACACCCCTGGGTCGCCGCCCCGGTCGGGGTGGTGGGCGCGTACGAACGCCCGGAACGCCCGGCGCTCGTCCGGGTCTGTGGTCCGGCGCGGTCCGGAGTCGGCCGTTCCGCCGCGAATCGGGCCTGGCTCAGCCACGGTGGGCGTCGGGGTCGACGTCCAGGTCGTCGACGACGACCTCGACCGGCAGCCCGGCCGCCAGCCCGGTGACCGCGGCGTGCACCTCGCGGGCGATCTCGGTGACCGGTGGCCCGTACACGCCGACCACGTGCACGCTGACACCGTTGTCGCGGACCCGGACGCCGCGGACGCGGCGGCCGGGCAGGTAGGTCGCGACCTCCCCGACGAGACCCCCGGACAGCCGGGCGACGCTGGGGCAGCCCAGCGCCGCGGCGGCGATCACGTCCGGGTCGGCTGCGGTCGTCCCGGTCCCGGCCGGCGTGCGCTGCGATGTCGAGTCGGTCATTGGACCCGCGCCGGCTCCTGGTCCTCGGCGTCGTCGCCGGGGACGTGGATGTCGTCCACCGACACGTTCACCTCGGTGACCTCCAGGCCGGTCATCCGGGAAACCGCTGTGATGACGTTGCGCCGCACCGCTTCGGCGACATCGGCGATCGCGACGCCGTACTCAACGACAACGTCGAGGTCGACCGCGACCTGCCGCTCACCGACCTCAACCGAGACACCCTGAGATGCGCTCGGTCCGCCGGAGCCGGGGATGCGCTCGCGCAGCGCGCCCAGAGCGCGCGCGCCGCTGCCGCCGAGCTTGTACACCCCGGAGACCTCTCGCGTGGCCATGCCGGCGATCTTCTGCACCACGGTGTCGGCGATGGACGTCTTGCCCTGGCTGGAGATCAGCTCCGAACCGCCAGCGGCCTTCGAGACGGCGGGGGAGGTCCTCTCGCTGGTCTGGCTGCTCATGCGTGTCCCTTCGGTGAGAGTGGACGCACCGGAGACGGTGCGGCCGATACAGGTAGGACACGCGCCGCAGCGAAAAGTTCCGCGGATCGGTTAGAAAGTTTCGGGCGTGCCCGCCGTCGCGCCGCCCTCGACGACGTCGACCATCGTGACGTTCACCTCGAGCACGGTCAGCCCGGTCAGCGCCTGCACGTGCCGGATGACCGCGGCGCGCACGGCGTCGCCCAGCAGGTTCAGGTCGTGGCCATAGGCGGCGACCACGTCCAGGATGATCACGACGTTGGCGCCGGCGACCCCGACGCCGCGCGCGTCGCGGCGCCGCCGTCCGGTGGGGCTGGCGCCGGTGCCCAGGGCGCCGGTCGCCGGAGCGGTCACCGGGCCGGCCCGGCCCAGGGTCAGCGCCACCCCCGGAACCCGGCCTGCCGCACTCCTGGCCAGGGCCGCGACGACCCAGGTGGCGATGCGGGTGGAGCCCAGCGGGCCGGCGATGACCGTGTGCCAGCCGTCACGGGCCAGGGCACGGACCTGCAGCATGACCTTGGTGACCAGGTCGGGGGGAACCGCGACCTCGGCGGCGGCCAGGGCGCGCACCGGCTCCCACAGCCCGCGCAACTCGTGCACCGCAGCGCGGCAATGCGGACAGTCCCGCTGATGCTGCGGGTCGCTCGGCGGGGCGCCGTCGGCGACCTGTTCCAGCAGCGAGTCCACCGATGCGCCGCACGGCAGCCGGTCCGCGCCGAGGTCAGCTCGGGTCACGACGGGTCCTGCAGGGCTCGGGCCAGATCGCGGCGGGCACGGTGCAGCCGACCCTTCACCGCCGGCACGGTGATCCGCAGGATGTCAGCCACCTCCTCATAGGAGCACCCCTCCAGCGCATGCAGCACGAGAGGTGCTCGCTGGTCGAATGGCAGCGCCGTCAGCGCCGACTGTAGACGCTCGAGCGCCTCGTTCGCCTCGCTCACCTGCTCCGGTGTCTCCAGCGTGGGCCGCTGCTCGAGGACGGTCACATCGTGCGGGGTCTCCCGCTGACGCTGCACACGGTTGAGGGCCACGTTCGTAACGATGCGGTACAGCCACGTGGTGAACGCCGCGTCGCGGCGGAAGCGGTGCAGCGACCGCCACGCTTGCACGAACGCGTCCTGCGCGACGTCCTCGGCGTCGGCGGGACTGCCGGTCAGCCGGAGCGCGACGCGGTACGCGCGCAGGCGATGCCGGCGCACCAGTAGCTCGAACGCCTCGTCGTAGCCGTCCTGAGCCCACCGCACGAGGTGCGCATCGGTCACGCCGTACTCGTCGCGCACCGCACCCCTCTCCCGGTCTCGCGCGTCGGAGCCTTTCAGCGGGGCCGACGCGGCCGGTCCGTCCGCCGTAAGCATCTTGCCTCTGCGGACGCGCGGGCGATGAACCCCGACCGAACTGCGGCACCTCAGAAGTCGAGCCGGCATCGGGCCACGCCGGACGATGACGGGTGCCGCGCCAGCGACCGTCGTGGCGGTCGACTGACCGAAATCAGCCGCAAAGGCCGGTTTCTCGGCTGTTCGATTTTGGACGGTGAGGCGTCCTGTTCTGACCGCTCTTCACGCTGCCTGCTTGGCGCCGATGCGCAGGACGATATGGCGGTGGTAGTTGGCCTGGTGCGGTAGCCGCTACCAGCGGAGCCGCTTCGCGGCGACAGGCCCGGGTGAAACTCCTGCGCTTACCCGTGCGGACATCCTCGCCGCGAGACCCATAGTCCCGCCAACAAGGTGTCCACAAGACGGGGTCAAACCCATGGACCTCCGCGTAGGCGATGAGCCGCTCTTGCTATGCCGCTGCCCGGGTCGCGCCCGGTGTTTCCGGGGTTGAATCCCGGGTAAACGTTTCAGAAGTCTGTAGGGCGCCCGACGAAAGGGGTGGAGCAGGCATGGACCCAGTCGTGTTGTTAATCGTGGTCCTTGTCATCGTGCTGGTGGCGGTCGGCGTATTCGCGTTCATGAAGC
>NZ_DATCNW010000397.1:0-14950 GCF_036565025.1 Pengzhenrongella sp. | reverse complement strand
GGTTCGACCGCCCCGCGGCGAGCTGGCTCGAGGCGCTGCCGCTGGGCAACGGGCGGATCGGGGTGATGGCGCACGGCGGGATCGACGTCGAGCACCTCCAGGTCAACGACGCCGCGGCGTGGTCGGGGAGCCTGGACAGCGAGCAGGCCGGCGACGTCGTGGACGCCGCCACGGCAGCGGCGGCGATCGCTGCCGCGCGTGCTGCGGTCGCGGGGGAGGACTTCGACTCCGCGGCCCGGGCGCTCCGGGCGCTTCAGCACCGCAACTCCCAGGCATACCTCCCGTTCGTCGACCTGCGGATCACCACGGGTGTCAGTCGCCGGGGCGCGGCGCGCGAGCCGCAGGTCTCGGCGTACCGCAGGAGCCTCGACCTGGCTGCGGCGGACTGTTCGGTGACCTACCGCCTCGACGGGCACGAGGTGCGCCGGAACGTGTTCGTGAGCCGGCCCCACGAGGTCGGGGTCGTCACGATCAGCACCGACCACCCCGACGGTCTCGACCTGTCGGTCTCGCTGAGCTCGGTGCTCCGGGTCAGCGGGGCGGGCAGCGCGCCGGACGGCTCGTGGCTGGCGTTGCGGTTGCCGGCCAACGTGTCGCCCACCCACGACGAGCGCGACGAGCCGGTCAGCTACTCGGACGTGCCGGGAGCGAGCCTGGACGGGGCGTTCGCGCTGTCCTGGACGCACGACGGACACCCGGCGGGCTCGGGGACCGCGGCCACCGGCGTGCACGAGGCGACGATCGTGTTCAGCACCGCCACGACGTTCGCGGGCATCGCCCGCCCGCCGCAGGGATCTGCGGCGGACGTGCTCACGATCGCCCGGGCGCGGGTCGCCGCGGCGCTCGAGGAGGGCGCCCGGGGAGTACGGGCGCCGCAACGCGCCGACCACCTGGCGCTCTACGACCGCGTGCACCTGGCGACCGGTCCGCTCGGCTCACGCGCCGGGATGCCGATCGACGAGCGGCTGCGCCGAGGCAACGCGGATCCGCGCGGCGTGCTCGGCTCCGACCCCGCCCTGGCCGCGCTGCTCTACGCCTACGGCCGCTACCTGCTGATCTCGTCCTCACGTCCCGGCGGCGTCCCGGCCAACCTGCAGGGCATCTGGAACGACCAGTTGCAGCCCCCGTGGAGCAGCAACTACACCACCAACATCAACCTGGAGATGAACTACTGGCAGGCCGAGGTGGCGAACCTCGCGGAGGTCGCGGACCCCCTGTTCGACCTGATCGACGGGCTCACGGTGACCGGCGCCGCGACGGCGCGGCGGCTCTACGGCGGGCCGGGGTGGGTCGCCCACCACAACACCGATCCGTGGGGCTACAGCCAACCCGCCGGCTGGGGCCGGGGCGACGCCCGGCACGCGTTCTGGCCGCTGGCGGGGGCCTGGCTGGTCCGGCACCTGTGGGAGCACCTGCTGTTCGGCGCAGACGACGACTTCGCCGCCCGAGCCTGGGCGCCGATCAGCTCGGCCGCCGAGTTCTATCTGCACTGGCTCGTCGAGCTCGCCGACGGCAGCCTCGGCACGGTGCCCTCGACGTCGCCCGAGAACGGCTTCGCTCACGGCGACGGCCGGGACGGGACGGTCGACGCCTCCTCGACGATGGACCTGGTGCTCATCGCCGACCTGTTCCGGATGGTCGCGGGGCTTGCCGAGCGCCTGGGCCTCGCCGACGACGACGTCGCGCAGCGGGCCGCCGCCGCGCTACCCCGCATCCCGGGCCCGGTGCCCGGACGCGACGGGACGATCCCCGAGTGGCGCGCGGACCGCCCGCAGAGCGACCCGGCGCACCGACACCTGTCGCACCTGTACTTCGCGTTCCCCGGCGACCTCCCGCTGACACCCGCCCTGCGCGGCGCCGTCGCGGCGAGCTTGGACGGTCGCGGCGACGAGGCGACGGGGTGGTCGCTCGCGTGGAAGGTCGCGCTGCGGGCGCGGCTCGGGCAGGCGGGCAAGGTGAGCGACTTGTTGCGGCTCGTCTTTCGCGACATGGACGGCGAGCGTGGGGCGTGGAGCGGCGGGCTCTACCCGAACCTGTTCGCCGCGCACCCGCCGTTCCAGATCGACGGGAACTTCGGCTTCGTCGCGGGGCTCACCGAGTGTCTCCTGCAGTCGCACGCGGGGGTGATCGACCTGCTGCCCGCCGTGCCGCCGGAGCTCGCGACCGGCTCGGTGAGCGGGATCGTTGCGCGCCCCGGCGTCGAGGTGGCGATGCGGTGGGAACCGGACGACGCCGGCGCCGTCGCGCTGCGCGAGGCGACGTTCGCCCCATTGCGACCCGCCGGCCGCGGGCGGCACCGGGTGACCTGGCACGGCCTCGAGGCCTGGATCGACCTGTCCGCCGGCGGCCGGGCCACCCTGCACCCCACCGACTTCACCCCCGAACGTGTCAGCCCCAGCGCGGTCCCTGGCGCGCGCTAGGTCTGACGAGTAGCGACGTCCAGCCATGCACGAAACCATTCGCCGCTCGACGACGGCGGCTAGATTCGCCAGTCTTGCGCCGGATTCGCGCCCGAGGGCGCGCTGCCGTGCCGGATTCTCGGCGGAACCTGCTCAGTGCAGCGCTCTGTGCAGCCAACGCGCGCCAGGGGTGCACCTTCGATGCACTGACGGGTGCACTGAGACCTCCGAGCCCCGGTCCGCGGCCACGCGCGCGACGCCGGCTCCCGTCGGCCGCCGAGTTCGTCGTTTCCAGTCGAGTTCGTCGATCGAAGACGACGAACTCGGAAACGGACCGGCGAGCTCGAGTTCTTCGCGGGCGGTGCTCCGAGTCAGACGCAGCGGGGCCCCGGGGGCGCGCTCGGTCTGACGAGTTGATGGGGTCAGTCGGCGGGGAGGGGGGTGCGGGCTACGGTGCGGGCTGTCGGTTCGGGTTGGGGTTGCGGGACTCCGGCGTGGGGGATCGATTGGATCGGGTCTCGTACCGGCGGGACGCTTGGGAAGGTCCTGACCCGTTCCGTGAGCCATGCGGTGAAGGCCTCCGGCGGGATCGGGCGGCTGATGAAGTAGCCCTGGGCGACGTCGCAGCCCCACGCCGCGAGCAGCCCGAGCATCTCGGCTTCCTCGACCCCCTCGGCGACGACGCGCAGGCCGAGGGTGTGCCCGAGTTCGATCGTGGCCCGGACGATCGCCTCGTCGGCGCTCTGGGTCGCGGCGCCCAGGACGAAGGACTTGTCGACCTTGACCTCGTTGACGGGCAGGGTCTTGAGGTACGCGAGCGAGGACAGTCCGGTGCCGAAGTCGTCGATCGACAGGCCGACGCCGAGCGCATTGAGCTCGTGCAGGACGGTCAGCGCGCGGTCGAGGTCGGTCATGATCGCCGTCTCGGTGATCTCGAGCGTCAGGGCGTGCCGCGGCAGCCGGGCCCGGCTGAGCGCGGTCAGGATCTGCCGGGGCAGGTCCGGGTTGGTCAGGCTCCGTGCCGAGAGGTTCACCGCAATCGTGAACGTGGGAAGGATCGCGCGCCAGAGCGCAGCCTGGGCCAGGGCCGCGTCGAGGACCTGGTCGGTCAGCGGGTGGATCAGGCCGGAGTGCTCCGCGAGCGGGATGAACTCGTCCGGCCCGACCCGGCCGTGGTCGGGGTGCGCCCAGCGCACGAGCGCCTCCGCGCCGACCGCTTCGCCGGTGCCGGGCTTGATCTTGGGCTGGTAGTGCACCTCGAGCTGGCCGGACTCGATGGACTCCCGGAGATGTCCGAGCAGCGTGAGCCGGCGACCGCTGTCGCCCTCGGTGCGCGGATCCCAGACGCGCAGCAGCACCCGCTCCCGCTTGGCCGCGTACAGCGCGGCATCCGCGCGCTGCATCAGCATGGCCGCGTCGACCCCGTGGGTGGGGGCCACCGCCAGGCCCGCGCAGGCGTGCATGTCGATGTTCAGCTCGCTGCGCGTGAAGGGTGCGCCGACGGCGGCGAGCACGTCCTGGGCCCGGCGCGCGGCGTCGTCGGCGTCGACGACGTCGCGCAGCACGACGACGAACTCATCGTTCCCGAGGCGCGCGACGTGACCTGGAACGGTCGCCAGCGCGGTGAGGCGCCGGCCGGTCTCACGCAGCATGAGATCCCCGGTCGCGTAGCCGAGAGCCTCATTGACCTCGGTGAACCCGTCGAGGTCCAGCACCAGCACGGCCGTGTTCGCACTGGCGGTGAGCTCGGCGGTCAGCGCGCGCAGCGCGTGCCGGCGGTTCGGCAGACCTGTCAGGGCGTCGTGCAGGGACACGTGCTCCTGGGTCTCGGCCTCCTTGCGCAACCGGTCCACCAGCCGGGAGTTCTGCAGCGAGACCGCGGCGTGGTTCGCGAGCGACTCGAACAGACGCAGGTCATCCTCCCCGAACGGACCCAGGTGGTGCGGGCGGTCCTCGACGACGAGGATCGCCAGGACGGTGCCGTCGACCTCGAGCGGGGCCGCGAGGGCGTCGCGCGGCCCGCTCGCGTCGGTGCTCTCGTGGCGCCGGACGGCCTGGCCGGCCAGGGCGGGCGCCATCCACCGCGCGGGGCCGCCGGGACGGGACTGGACGTCCTCGTCGATGAGGCACAACCGCCTCGCCGCATGCTCGCCGGTGAGCATGAAGAGCTCCGCGGTCTCGGAGGAGAGGGCGTCCCGTGCCTGGCGCAGCACGATCTCGGCGACGGCGTCCACGCTGACCTCGCGCTGGACCCGCCGGGTGAACCGGTAGAGGGACTCCAGCCGGGCGTGACCACGGCTCAGCGCGGCGTACCCGCGGTACGCGAAGGCCACCGTGACGACCACGGCGAGCAACAATGTCAGGGCCACCGGGCGGGTGTCGACGAGCACGACGACGAGCAGTCCCACGCTGGTGTTGGTCAGCGCCGCGACCAGCCCCGACGTGACCGCCTCGCCGAGGACCCCCTCGTCGTACTCGCCGACCTTGAGCCAGATCACCGTGGTCAGGGCGGCGGCGCTCGCCAGGTCGGTGACCACGACGGTGGCCAGCGCGGCCAGCAGCCCGCGCGGGCTGGACGGGTCGGCGCCGCCGAGCGCGAGCCCGTACAGGGTTGCCGCGAGGGCGGCCTCGAAGGCGAACATGGACAAGTTGAAGAACAGCTTCAGACCGCTCTGCCGCCTGCGCAGCAGGCCCAGCGCCGAGCCGAGCACCCGGGCACCGACCAGCCCCAGGGGGTTCAGGTACACCAGGCCCAGGACCAGGGGGACCTCGGCGAACGAGACCGACAGCGACTCCCGACGAGCCTGGACGTGGACGACCACGAGCTCGGCCGCCGTGAAGACCGGGATCAGCAGCCACCATGCCAGCCCGGCCCGCGGTGCGTCGATCTGATGTGACGGGCCGGTGAGCAGGAAGACTGCGAGCGCGACGAGGACGGCGCTGAAGGCGCCGATCGCGCTTGAGCGATGTCGGTCGAGCAAGGCCACGGAACCACCTCCCATGACTCCTATCGACCGATCTCGGCCGGTGTGAGAAGTCTTGGGGTGGGCCCGACTCGCCCCCACCAACTCTGCGTCCCCAACGTCCCGGGTTCTGCAAAGAAGCCCCCGTTCTGCGAACTCCAGGAGTTTGCAGAACGCGGGCTTGTTTGCAGGACGTGCGGGTCGGGGCGCTGCCAGGCGTCGTCGCTCGACCAATTGCGTCCCGACCGCCGGTCGGAGGACCAGCTTCGGCTGCCGCCTTGGGCCGGATAGGGGGTGTCGCTGGCCCATCCGGGTGGTAACGATGCGGCGTCCTGGATCTGCCCTGCCCTTTCACTCACGATTGCCTCCGATCACCCGAGCTATGGAGGCCCTGTGCGCCCGTCGTTGACCCTGTCGTCCGGTCGAGGAGCGCAGGCTCCTGGCACGCAATGCGGCGACCGTTTCGCGGGCCGGTGGTTGTGGGGCACGACCACGGTGCGAATCGCCGGCGTCACGCTGGCCGCGATCGTGCTCGGCGCTCAGGGCGCGTCCGCGGCTACACCGCTCGTGGGCGGTCCGACGCAGACCATCATCGTCGAGGGGACCGCCGGCAGCGCCGCAACGGTGAGCGCCGCTGTGGAGCGCTTGGGTGGCACGGTCGACGCTCGCCTGAACGTGATCAATGGGGTCCGCGCCACCATCCCGATCGCCAATGTCGCCAGGCTCGCCGCAGCACGCGGCGTGCTCGGGGTGAGCCCGGACGGCACGCTCGTGCCGTTGGGCGAGCAGTGGGGCGACGACACCTCGAGCGAGACCGCCAAGGCCAGCCTTCTGACGGGCACGTGGAAGGCCGATCATGACCTCGGATCCGCGTTCAACATCGAGCGGAGCACTGGCGCCCAGAACGTTTGGGCCCTGAACGACCCGAACAACACCAGCCAGAAGCTCACCGGCCGGGGCGTTGGTGTTGCTCTCATCGACACCGGCATCAGCCCCGTCGAGGGACTGCTCCTTCCCGGCAAGGTCGTCAACGGCCCCGATCTCTCCTTCGAGTCCCAGTCCACCAATACGCGCTATCTGGACGGATACGGCCACGGCACGCACCTCGCCGGGCTCATTGCCGGCCGGGACACCGGGCTCACCGCCGCGAACCTGACCAACAGCTCCTACTTCGTGGGAATGGCGCCGGATGCGACAATCGTCAACGTCAAGGTCGGTGCCGGCGACGGCGGCGTCGACGTCTCCCAGGTCATCGCCGGGATCGACTGGGTCGTGACCAACGGCGTCGCGAACAACATCCGGGTCATCAACCTCTCCTACGGCACCGAGTCCGCCCAGGCCGCTTCGCTCGACCCGCTCGCGCACGCGGTCGAGAGCGCCTGGCGGGCCGGCATCGTGGTCGTTGTCGCCGCCGGCAACGACGGCGAGTCAGGCCCGAGCCCGTTGACCATGCCGGCGATCGACCCGTTCGTCATCGCCGTCGGGTCGGTTGATCACGAGGGGACGGGCAACGCCGGGGACCTGCGGGTCGGTGCCTGGACGAGCACCGGCACCGTCACGCGGCGCCCTGACCTGACTGCTCCCGGCAAGTCCGTGGTCAGCCTGCGGGCGCCGGGGTCGTTTGCCGACACCGGACATCCCGAAGGCCGACTGTCCACCGAGACGAGCGGACGGCTGTTCCGCGGTACCGGAACCTCCCAGTCCGCGGCAGTCGTCTCGGGTGCGGTGGCGCTCATGGTGCAACGCAACCCGGCCCTGACGCCCGACCAGGTCAAGGGCGTCCTCATGACCACGGCCGTCAAGCTCCAGAGCGACTCGAGCGTCGTCCAGGGAGCTGGGCAGTTCAATGTCCAGCGGGCCGTTCAGCTGCTCGCAAAGGGCAGCATCCCCGCCTATACCCAGACGGCGACGAGGTCGACCGGCCTGGGTACCCTGGACGCTTCCCGTGGCACCAGCTTCGTGCAAGACCCGGACACGGGCGCGACGTTGCGCGGCGAACAGGACCCGTTCGGTGTGGCCTGGGACGCCGCGACCTGGGCGCCGGCTGCGACCGCCGGGACGGCCTGGACGGGCGGTACCTGGCGCGGCTCGGTGTGGGCCGGCGCCGGCTGGAGCGGATCGAGCTGGGCACCGACCGCCTGGAGCAGTCGGTCCTGGTCGGGTGTGGACTGGTCGTCACGGTCCTGGTCCACGATGACCTTCCTGTCACGGTCCTGGAGCGGGAGCGACTGGACCAGCCGCAGCTGGTCCGCGGACAACTGGGACAGCCGCAGCTGGTCGATGGCCTACGACTGGTGAGCCGGAACCACCGACCCGGGTGAAACAGTGCGTAGGGCGGGCGCTCTCGGTCGCCCGCCCAACTTGACCTTGATCGCGCGGTGTGCCGACGTGCCCCATTTCCCACCGGTCGGCCGACAGAGCGTCGGAGGGCCGGGCTTCTCCGCCCTTGTATCGTGCGGTTTGCGACCTCGGGGCACCAAGCGCAGGCCGATGGTCGAACTGCCGCCAGCCACAGCGGCACGGTTCGAAGGGCGAAGTCACGAATTCAGACCGACTACGCGCGTCGAGGCCTGCGGGCGTCGACAGCGAGCGCGATCAGCATGAGGCCGGCACCGGTGAACGCGGGCACGCCGAACGGGACCAGGTCGCTGCCGCTCCGAAGCGCCAGGTCGGCTGTGCCCAGCGAGCCCGCGACGAGGAAGGCGACCGCCGCCGCGACGGCGACCCGGCGTGGCTCCGCCCGAAGGTCGCCGAAGAGCGGCAGCCCGGTCAGCAGGAGCGTGACGCCGGGTACGAGCAGGATGATCCCGCCGACGTACGCCAGCGCACTCGTCGAACCGTTCCGGGTTGCGGTGGTGGCGAGGACCATGGCGAGGCCGCCCAGGACGTAGGCGACGACCGCGAGCACGGGGGGAGTTCGCCCGGACGCTTCCGCGACTAGCAGGCGGCGACGCCGGAGCTCGCCGGCGACCAGCACCAGGACGACCACCCCGAGGACGACCACGAGCTCCCAGTTCGGCCGGTCGTCGTCCCAGGCTCCCGAGCTCGGGACCAGCAGGAGCGCCGCCTCCTGCAGGAAGTACAGAGCCACGCCCGCGGCCGCACCGAGCACTGGCACGGCAAGGCGGCGCCACCGCAGGCCGACCAGCACCCCGGCGAACAGGACGACGGCGATCGCGGACCGTGCGTCGATGACCTGTGGCGCCACGTTATTGCTGGACTGGTTCCCCCACAGGCTCTCCAGCGTGTGAACCGCGACGAAGAGCCCGGCTGCGGCGAGGAGCAGGCCGACGGCGAGCGGCCACCACAGCGGCCGGACCCCGTCGCAACGCTCGCCCGGACCGGGCTCGTCCTTGTCGGGGTGTCGAGGCTGGTCGACCGTGCGCCGCGGCACCGCCGGCGTGCTGCCCGACGGCGTCCCGGGTTCGGCCGCCGCCGATGTTCTCGTCTCCACCCGTGCCGCTGGTGGTCCAGGTGCCGCGAAAGGTGCAGGGCCAGGTGCCACTGCAGGTGCAGGTACCACCGCAGACCTCAGCTCCGGCGTCGGCACGTTCCGGACGGGTTCCTCGGGACGCGTGGGCAGGCTGATCCGCCGGCCGGACAGCTTGGCGCGGCCCTGGTGGGGGACGGCGGACGGCGGCGCGTCGCCGGCCGGCAACCAGGCGGTCTCGCCGACCCGCTCCGGGTCCACCACCTCGATGCGCACCGGGAGCACGTGGTCCCCGATCGGGGTGCTGACGACGACGCCCCCGATCTGCGGGCCCGAGCCTTCCGGGGTCGCGGTCACCCGCAGCCGGCTGTCGTCCACCTCGACCTGCAGCCACTCATCGGGCGAGTCGGCGCTCGCGACGAGCGCCAGGGGGGACCCGGTCAGGTGCACCTCCCGGCTCACCACGTCACCGAGCTGAACCTGCCCGAGATCGAGCGCGTCGGGGGAGACCTTGAGCACGGCGCTCTCCATGGCGCCGTGGACGGCGCCCGCGACCCGGCGGCTGTCGTCCTCCGCCATCCGGGTGAGCAGCTGCCAGGAGCCGAACGCCTGCCCGAGGTTGTCCCCGTGCAACCGCTCGCGCAGCTCGACGGCGACACCGAGTCGGGTCGCCGCGAGCGGGCTGCTCGCGGCCTCGACCAGCTCCGGCGGCAGCGGATCGGGGACGATGCGCCGGCGTCGGCTGTGTGCGAGGAGGAGGTCGCCCTCAGACCCGAACGCCCACAGGTGCGGCGTCTGGTTCGGGGTTGCCTTGCGCACCCGCTCCGCGACGAACGAGAACAGCTCGTTCAGCCCGACCCAGCCGTCGCCGTCACGATCGGCTTCGCCGGTGGACAGCCCTTCCACGAGCGAACCGGTGAACACCGAGGGGTTCACGCTCGCACCGGCCGCGAGCTCACCGCCCTCGAAGGCGTACTCCACGGCGCTGGACGCCGTGACGACCACCCGGCCCCGACCGCCGGCAGCCTCTTGCGCGGGCGCGAACGCCTCGCCGACCTGCACGTCGGACGTTCCTCGCACCACCATCCCGCGGGGAAACGCGCCTCCGTAGCAGCAGTCCAGGAAGAGCACGATGCGTTGGGCGCGGGAGTCGGCCATCTGCTGGTTCACGAAGTCCGCGGCTACCGCGGTCGAGGCCAGTCGGGTGGGCCGCGAGTCGGCAGCGGCGAGGAAGAGCTCGCCGCCCTGGCTCTTCAACCCGTGGCACGAGAAGTGCAGCAGCAGCAGGTCGTCCGGACGCCGGTCGGCGAAGAAGTCCTCGACCGCGAAGCGGATGTCCTGCGCGCCGGCGTTGCGCAGCACCTTCACCTCGAAATCACCGATTCCGGGGTTGCCGAGCACCTCGGCCAGCACCTCGGCGTCCCGCGCGGGAGCCTGCAGCCGTCGCAGCCCCGGGTCGGCGTACTCGTCGATCGCGACGATCAGCGCCTGCCGGCTCGAGGTCTCGGTCATCGGGCGGCATCCTGGGTGGCGTGCTGGCGGATCCACTCCTCGACCAGGCGGTCCTGGACCTGCGACGACGCACCGGTCAGCTCGAGGACATCCCCACCGAGCTCGAGCCGGACAGTTCTGCCTCGCGGTCCGCGCGACAGCCACGCCCGCACCGCCTGCACGACGCCGCCGAGCAGCCGGGCCGACGGGCCGAGCGAGACCAGCAGGGCGCCCAGCGCGTCGACGGAGAACCCGCGCGTGCCGGCCGGCGCCTCGCCGCCGGTCAGCGGCTGCACCGAGTCGACGTCGAGCGCGCCGATCTCCTCGCGGAGCAGCAGGGCGCTGCGCTCCAGGACGTCGTCGTCGGCGTCCGCGTCGACGATCTTCACGATCAGCTCGGTCGCCATCGACGCCTCCCCTGTGCGGACAGTTCCGTTGTCTCACAATGCACCGCTGAGGTGGGGGTTCACAAGGTTCCTCGCCCGGCTTTGCTAAGGATGTGCGCGCGCGACGAGCCATTCCTTCCGGAACTCGAACACAGGTCAGGCTTGGAGCAGCGAGCTGGGCGACGTCGGGGCAGCCACGGCGTGCACCCGGTTGCGACCGGCGTCCTTGGCCACGTAGAGCGCCCGGTCGGCGCGAGCGACGAGGCTTCTGGGGGTGTCCCCGGCCGCGGCCTGGGTGAGCCCGATGCTCGCGCTCTGTCCGCCGGGGACGACCTGCAGGAACCGGGTCGCCGCACGCTGCGCCTCCTGGAGGTCGCAACCCGGCAGGGCGAGGGCGAACTCCTCCCCGCCCCAGCGGGCGATGACGTCGCCGGTACGCAGTTCGGCGCGGATGGCGGCCACGACGTCGCGCAGCAGCTCGTCGCCCGCGGAGTGGCCGTGCGCGTCGTTGTAGGCCTTGAAGTGGTCCATGTCGAGCAGGGCAACAGTGAGCGGGTCGGCGGTGCGCTGGGCTCGTGCCAGCTCGCGGACCATCTGCTCGTCCCAGCTGCGACGGTTCGCGGCTCCGGTGAGCGGGTCGGTGCGTGCCTGCGCGGCGAGCAGCGCGACGAGGTCGGCGCGATCGATCGCCGCGGCGATCTCGGCGGCGACGAGCTCGACCATGTACAGGGCCTGCTCGGGCACCGCCTGGCGCGACTTGGTGAACCCGACGATGAGCACGCCGGTGCACTGCCCGTCACGCAGCACGGGTTGGAGCAGCACGGCACGCGCGCCGGTGTGCGCGGCCAACCGCGACGAGGCCCGCGGGTCGGTGCTCACGTCCCCGATGTAGATCCGTGCTCCGGTCCGCCATACCTCCGCCGTCGCGGAGACCTCGGCCCGAGGATCGATGCGCACGGCGGCGAGCTCGATCCCGGCGGTCCCGGACGTGGCGGTCAGGGTCCCGTCCTCCTGCGGTTCGATCAGGATGCAGAACGCCGCGCCGGTCACCAGCTGGGCGGCGGCGGTCAGCTCGTCGCGCGGGTCGGCGCCGGTCGTCAGGGCCCGCGTCACCGAGCCGAGGGCGCCGACGTCGGCCGTGCGCTGTCGGGAGTGGTCGACCAGGGTCTGGCTGGCGTGGCCCGCGAGCACGGCGATGACGATCCACAGCACGGACTCGCGCCACCCCGCGCGCGGATACATCGGTGGACCGACCAGGGTCAGGGGCACGACGAAGGTGAGCGCCGTCCCGACGATGGCGAGCCTGAGCTGGCCTCGACTGCCGTACAGCGCGATCCAGAGCACCGGCAGCATCACGGTCGGGCTGTAGCCCGACGTCGCGCCACCCTCGCCGTGGCGCAACAGCCCGATCGCCACAAAGCCGCACAGTGGGACGGCACCCTGCCAGGCGTCGGAAAAGCGCGCCCAGGGCACGGTGATGGCCGACAGGATCAGGATCACGATGAGGGCGGCGCCGGCCGCGAGCGCGCGCGGGCTCGCCGGTGCCGGCGGCAAGGACGCCAGCCCGACGGCGATCAGGCCGGCGCCCGCGAAGGGTGCGACCCTGCGGATCACCCCGGGCTCGATCAGCGGACGTCGAGTCGCGGTGTCCGGTCGGGCAAAGATCCCGTGCGCCGACTGCGCCGGCGACGGCTGGACTGCCCGGAAATTGGTCATCAGCCCTCGATCCCTGTTGTCGCGGCCGCGTCGTCCAACGCATCGGACGTCCACCGGACCTATCGGCCGCGGCCGGCCGAATCTGACGGTCTTGTCCTCGCCCAAGCGCGGCCGGAGGGGACACACAGACGGGCCCCCACCGTGCGGTGGGGACCCGTCTGCGTGCCCTAGCGAGAGCGGCTAGAGCCGCTGGGTGATGCACAGGAAGTTGCCCTCGGTGTCCCTGAACCACGCGGCCTTCGAGCCTTCCATCGTGGCGACGCCGTCGACGGTCTTCGTGCCGGGGATGTCGTAGTCCTCGAACACGACACCTTTCGAGCGGAGCCGTGTCATCTCGGCCTCGAGGTCGTCGGACTCCCACACCATCTGGGTGTTCTTCGCGGTGCCGGCGTTCGGGGTCTCGTAGATGTCGAACGCGGTTTCCGGTGCTGGCCGGTACAGGAGGATGTCCTCGTGTATCTCGGCCGGGTCGAGCCCGAGCACCTCGTGGTAGAAGGTCTGGGCGCGCTTGAGGTCCGCCGCAGGCAGGACCGGGTGGAGTTCCTTGAGCATGTGACAACTCCTCGTCTGGAGCATCAGGTGGCGATTCTTCGCCGACACACCCTCCGGCGGGTCACGATTTGCCCGCGAGGTTGCGCGACGTGTGCGGGAGTGCCGAGGCGGTCCGCGGTAGCCGTGAACCGGCACCTGCGCTCCCCGTCCACACCGATCGTGGGGCAGATCCGCATGGACGGTGGCTGTCAGGACTTCGCCGTCCACGCTACGCCGACGCTTGAGGTTCCGCCACGGAGAGCGCTGGCCCGATACCAGCCGGCTACCTGGTCGGGTCCGGCACGATGATGTCGCGGACCAGCGAATCCAGGTCGGCGTCGGCCGCCAGGAACTGCCGCAGGGTCACGCGGACCGAGCCGAAGTCCTCGAACTCCTCGATGGTCATGCCGTCGACTTCGTACGCGCGGACGAAGTCCGGGATCTTCGCCGAGAGTGCCTCGATGATCTTCGCATCGACGGGGACGTCGATGCGCGAGACCGGGTCGATGCCGCTCGCGTTGAACTTCTCCTGCCAGGCGAACGGCGGGGAGACGACCAGGTCACCGCCGACGAGCTCGCTCCACTGCATGTGGTTGCGGAACGCCGCGGACAGGATCCGGCTGCGGAAGCCGCGCTCGGTGAAGACCTGGTAGCCGCGCTTGAGGGCGGCGACGCCGGCCCACTCGAGGTACCCGGGGTCGATGGTGATGGCGTCCCGGGCGACGACCGTCTTCAGCCAGTCGTCCAGCCGCCCGCCCATGATCGTCACGACCGGGCCCATGGTGGCGGTGTCCAGGCCCTCGGCGTCGCGCCGGTTCAGCCCGCGCTCGATGGCCTCGCCGACGGCGACGGCCTGCGGGACGGTGAAGGAGACCGTGGCGTTGACGTTCACGCCGCGGTACGTGGCCTCCTCCATCGCCGCGATGCCGATCTTGGTGGCCGGGATCTTCACGATGATGTTCTTGGCGAGGGCGGCGAACTCGACGGCCTGCGCCACCAGAGCCGCCCCGTCGCGGTGCAGCCGCGGGTCGGTCTGGACCGAGATGCGGCCGTTGCGGCCGTTGTACTTCTCGAAGGCCGGCTCGAGCAGCTTGGCGGCCTCGACGGTCATGTCCTTGACGGCCTGCCAGCCGATCTCCGACTCCCCGGCGGTCGGCATCCGCTCCGCGATCGCTCGGATGCGCGGCCCCCAGATGTCCGGGTGCTTCTTGATCGTCGTGTACGCGATGACGGGGTTGCACGTCGCGCCCACGCAGCCCCAGCCGATCGCCGCCGACAGCTCGGCCGGGTCGGCCGAGTCGTTCCACAGCACGGTGGGGGTGTGCTGCGTCATCGCCAGGAGCGGGCCTTGCGTGGTCTCGTCCGTGCGGTTCGACTGGATCGCTGTCTGTGTCACGCCAACTCCTGGCTCAAGGTCGGTGGGTACCTGCGGTCACTCGCTCCTCGGTGAGCGCGCGGGGCCGACGTTGCCATTCAAGTCGCTGCTCAAGCCGCTGTCAACCGTATGTCCAGACAAACGAACAAAGTGTGGCGTATTGTCGGGGCGGACTCGACCCCACACAGTTCGCGCCAGGAGAATCCCATGCCCCTCGTCCGCATCGACCTCCAGCAGGGCCGCTCCCCGGAGCAGATCCGCGAGATCGCCGACAGCGTCCAGGACGTCATGCTCGACGTCTTCGCCGCGCCGCCCGGCGACCGGTACCAGATCGTCACCGAGCACCCGCGCGGTCACCTGATCGCCGAGGGCTCCGGGCTCGGGATCGAGCGCAGCGCCGACCTGGTCGTCATCCAGATCGTCCACCAGGGCCGGACCACGGACCAGAAGACCGCGGCCTACGCCGAGCTCTACCGGGTCCTCGCCGAACGAACCGGCCTCGCTCCCGGCGACCTCATCGTCTCCATGACGGAAAACACCAAGGAGGACTGGAGCTTCGCCGCCGGCCGCGCCCAGTTCCTCACCGGCGAGCTCTAACCCCACCCCCACCAGTGACACCCCCAACCCCGTAACGTCCGAGCGTTGACGTCCTATAGGAC
>NZ_DATCNW010000396.1:0-8298 GCF_036565025.1 Pengzhenrongella sp. | reverse complement strand
CGGTGCTCAATGGATTAGCCCTTCGTGCCGGTGGAGGCATCAGTTGCCGTGAAATGACGCTGGAAGACGATGAACAGCACGACCGCGGGCACGGCCAGCACGGTCGATCCGGCCAGGATGGAACCGATCGCGTTGGTGTGGTAGCCGGCACCCGTCGAGGTGAAGTTGGCGATCGCCACGGCGAGCGGCTGCAGGCTCGCCTCCTTGGTGATCAGGAACGGCCACAGGAATTCGTTCCACGGCCCGATGAACGTGACGAGCGCGGCCGTGAGGATGGCCGGTCGCACCAGCGGCACAGCGATCGAGCGCAGAATGCGGAACTCCCCGGCGCCGTCGATCCGGGCGGCGTCGAAGAGCTCGCGCGGGACCTGCAGGAAGAACTGCCGGAAGATCAGCACCGCGACCGAGTTGATCGCGAACGGCAGGATCATGCCCACGTAGGTGTCGCCCAACCCGAAACCGCGGACCAGCAGCACGTACAGCGGGACCATCAGGAGCTGGAACGGCACTGTCTGGAGCAGCAGGACGACCGCGAACAGCAGCCCCCGGCCGCGGAACTCCAAGGTCGCCAGGGCATACCCGGCCATGATCCCGAAGAACAGCGTGCACACCACGACGGCGCCGGTGAAGATCCCGGAATTCGTCAGGGCACGGCCCAGGTTGATCGCTTCGTTGATGTCGATGAAGTTGTTGAACGTGAAGTTGGACGGCCACGGGAAGGCGCCCAATAACGTCGGGTCGCGCTTCGTCTGGAGGGCGCCGACGATCATATAGTAGAACGGGAAGAGAAAGACGATTGCGCCGAGGAACAGCAGGATCATCGGCATGATCCGGCGCCACAGCGGCCTGCGCTGGTTGTCGGTCATGTCATTCCCTCTCCGTGATCTTGCGGCTGATGTAGGTGATGATGAGCACGCCGATCACCAGCAGGACACCGATCGCGGAGGCGATGTCCGGATTTCCCTGCTGGATGCCCTGCTGGTAGAGCAGGAAGACCGGCGTGGTGGACGCACCGTCCGGCCCGCCGCCACCGGTGAGCAGGTACGGCTCGGTGAAGAGGTTCGCGCCGGTGATGATGGCGAGCAGGACCACCAGGGTCGTCGCCGGTCGCACCGCCGGGATCGTGACCGCCCGGAACGCCTGCCACTTGGTCGCGCCGTCCATCGAGGCCGCCTCGTTGAGCTCCTTCGGGACGTTCTGGAGCGCGGCGAGGAACAGCAGGATGAAGAACCCGAGCTGCTTCCAGGTGACGTAGAGCGCGATCGAGGGCATGGCCCAGAAGTCGCTGACGAGCCAGGACGGATCCGGTGCCAACGGCCCCAGGATCTGGTTGACGATGCCGGTGGAGTTGAACATGAACATCCACACGGTGATCATCGCGACGCTCGCTGCGACGTACGGCACGTAGTAGGAGACCCGCAGGAAGATGCGCGCGTGCAGCACGCTGTTCAGCGCCGTGGCGAGAAGCAACGAGACCACGACGGTCAGCGGCACGTTGATGAGGAGGAACTCCCCGACGTGCCCGAAGGAGGCCCGGACATCCGGGTCCGAGAGCACGGTCACGTAGTTGTCGAGGCCGACGAACGGCTTGGGGACGTCCACGCCGGGCGCGGTGAAGTAGAAGTCGTGGAACGACATCCACACGCCGAGCCCGAGCGGGTAGACGAATACGGCGGCGACGAACACCGCGTAGGGCGCGGCCAGCAGCATCCCGATGGGGTGCCGGCCGAGCGCGCGCTCCATCGCCGAGCGGCGCCGCCCGCCGCGCGCCCGGGTCGCGGCAGTTGGCCGCGATCCCGGCGCCCGGCGGAGCGAGGTCTGAGCAGGCATATGGACTTCGCCTACTTCTTCGCCGCGAGCTCGTCGATCTTGCCTGCGGCGGTCTTCAACGAGGAGCTGACGTCTTCCTTGCCGAAGATGACCGACTTCGTCCACGCGTCACGGAACGTCTGCCACACCTCGACGGCGTTCGACACGTTGGGCACGTCCACGGTCCGGTTGGCCTGGTCGGCGAAGCCCGTGTAGGCCGGGTTCTTCGAGAAGTACGCCGGGAAGGCGGTCGGCAGGTCGGCGCGCAACGGCATCTGGCCGGTGGTCTCGAGCAGTGCGCCGTCCTGCGCCTTGCTGGTCGAGAACTTCAGGAAGTCCCACGCGGTGCCCTGGCTCTTGCAGGAGCTGTACATGCCGACGTTCTTCGAGTCGGCGAACGTGTAGGTGTCCTTCGGGTCCGTGCCCTTGGAGGTGGGAACCGGGGCGACGCCCCAGTCGATGTCCTTGTAGGACTTGATCGCCCACGGGCCGGCGCTGGTGATCGCCGTGACGCCGTCCGCGAACGCGTCCCCGGTGTAGGGCTCGTTACCGGCGAGCTTCTCGGAGTAGACGGTCCGCCAGAAGTCGGCGACCGTCGTGCCGGCCGTGTCGGTGAACGTCGACTTGCCCTTATCGAGCAGGAGCGCGCCCTTCGACTCCGCCGCGTACAGCGGGTAGAAGTCGAACCACGACTGGAAGAACTGCGATTCGGGCGACGGGTAGATCGCATACTTCGACGCCTTGGACGCGACGATCTTGCGCGAGGTGTCGAGGAATTCCTTGTAGGTCGAGAGCGGCGGGTTCTCCGGGTCGATGCCGGCCTTCTTCAGGATGGCTTTGTTGTAGAAGAACATCACCGGGTTCGACTTCCAGGGCATCTGGTAGAAGTCGCCGTCGGTCGACTTGTACTGCTTGGCTCCGTCACCCGTGCGGGCCTCGATGTACTTGTCCCCGTCCTTGAACGTCGACAGGTCGACCAGGCCGCCCTGCTTCTGGAACCCCGGGACGGCGACCGGTGCCGTGTTGTAGATCAGGCACGGGGTGTTGCCCGCGGTGATCGCGGCACCGATGACCTCTTCGGAGGTCTTTCCCGCGGGAATCTGCTGCCCGGTCACCTTCTGGTCGGTGTGGTCCTTGTTCCAGGCAGCGATGGTGGCCTCGCCCCACTTGACCTCGTCGGGGTTGTTGGAGTACCAGATCTTGATCGGGCCCTTGGCGGTCGTCGCGTCGTTCTTGGTGCCCGACGGCGTGCCGCCGCCGCAGCCGGCGAGCAGGCTCGCGGTCGCGAGCGCGGCGGTGAGGAGGATGAGTGGTCGCTTCATTGCGCACCTTCTTGGTTCATCAAGTGTGAAGGGGGGTACCGGGCACTGCTGTCGACTCAGCCGTCACCTCCGGGACTGGCTGTCGCCGAGCTACGGATGACGAGGTGGGCCGGCGGCAACGTCTGTTCGGTACCACCGTCGCCTGTTTGCAGGAACCGAAGCAGTACCGCGGCCGCGGTGCGGCCCCAGAGGAACGAGTCCGAGCTGACCGTGGTCAGCGGAGGGTTGATGTGGGCGGACAGCTCAGAGTCCTCGAACCCGATGAAGGAGATGTCCTGCGGGACGCGCAGTCCCGCCTGGCGAGCGGCGACTACGCCGGCGATCGCCATCGAGTCGTTCGCGTAGATGATCGCCGTCGGGCGCTCATGCCCTCGAAGGGCAAGGAGTTCGCTCGTCGCACGGGCGCCTCCGGAGGCCGAGAAGTCGGTCTCGAGGAAGCGGCCCGGCGGAACCTGGTGGGTCGCGAGCGCGGCCTGCCAGGTCAGCCGGCGGTTGGTGCTGTGCAGGTAGATCTCGGGACCGCCCACGTAGCCGATGCGCTCGTGCCCGAGCCCGACGAGGTACTTGACGGCCTCGTCCATCCCGGTCTCGTTGTCGAGGCTGACGGCGGGGAACGGCGAGGGACGGTCCACCGCGTTGAGGGTCACGGCCGGCATCCCGATGCTCGCGAGGAGGTCGATCCGGGAGTCGTCGTGGCGCAGGTCCGTCAGCACGACGCCGTCCACCCGACCCTGGTCGGCCAGCTTGCGGTACGCGTCCTCCTCGGCCCGCTCGTCGGCCACGAAGCGCAGCAGCAGCGCCTGGTCGTGCTCGGCGAGGGTGGACTCCATACCGGCGATGAAGCGGGCGAAGAACGGGTCCGAGCCGAGCGTCGCGGGCGGCCGGGCAAAGACCAGACCGAGCGCATAAGCCCGCGACGTCGACAAGGAGCGGGCCCGGTGACTCGGGGTCCAGCCCAGCTCGCCGGCCGCCGCGAGCACCCGGGCGCGGGTTTCCGGTGCGACATTCTTGCGTCCGTTGACAACGAACGAGACGGTGGCCTTGGAGGTTCCCGCAAGGGTTGCCACGTCATTGATCGTCGGACGTGAGGGCGCGCGCGAATCGAGCCCGCTATCTTCCGGCATCGCTCGCTCCTTTGCGTACAGGTGGGGGCCGACAGCTTCGTCGAGCCGATTTCGCTGACGTTAGTGAACGCCTTTGAAAGTCATCTGTCAAACCGGTTTAGGTGTGAGCGTCACAGATCGCAGCCCCAAAGTCCCGTACGCGCAGGTCAGCCAGGCAGTACAGTCCGAAAGGGCGTCGGGCCACCCCTGGCGCCGACGTCCCTCGCTACGCCGCGGGGCCGCCGAGCTGCCCAGCACGGACGCTGGTGCTCGCGGCCTCGACCAAAGGTGCACTTGTGGATCAGCTCAGCCTCGGAGTCATCGCTCACTCACGTAAGCAGGACGAGCGCCGGCTACCGATCCACCCCCAGCACGTCGAGCGGATCGACGCGGACCTGCGGGCGCGCCTGTACCTCGAGACCGGGTACGGGGAGAGCTTCGGCATCCCGGACGAGCAGCTCGCGCCGCTGGTCGCCGGGTTCCGCTCGCACGCGGAGCTGATCGCCCAGACCGACGTGATCCTGCTGGCCAAGCCGCTCGCCAGCGACGTCGCCGAGCTGCGCGAGGGTCAGGTGCTGTGGGGCTGGCCGCACTGCGTCCAGGACGCGAGGATCACCCAGCTGGCCATCGACCGCCGTCTGACACTCATCGCGTTCGAGGCGATGAACCACTGGACCCGCGACGGCTGGTTCGCCCTGCACGTGTTCCACAAGAACAACGAGCTCGCCGGCTACTGCTCGGTGCTGCACGCACTGTCGATCGTCGGGGCGACCGGCGACTACGGCCGCCGGCTGCGCGCCGCGGTGATCGGCTTCGGCGCGACCGCGCGCGGCGCGGTCACCGCCCTGAACGCGCACGGCGTGCACGACGTCGACGTGCTCACCCACCGGGGCGTGACGGCGGTCGGCTCACCCATTCACTCCGCCCGGATGGTGCACTTCGAGACCGACTCCCTCGACTCGTCGCGCAACACCGCTCTCACCGAGGCCGGCCGGGTGCCGCTCGCGGGCTTCCTCGCCGGCCACGACATCATCGTCAACTGCGTCCTGCAGAACCCGGACGCGCCGATCACCTTCCTCACCGAAGGGGATCTCGCCGCGATCGCACCGGGCAGCGTGATCGTGGACGTGTCGTGCGACGAGAAGATGGGCTTCAGCTGGGCGCGAGCGACGTCGTTCGCGGAGCCGACGTTCCAGGTCGGGAGCAACGTCCACTACTACGGCGTGGACCACAGCCCGTCCTACCTGTGGGACTCGGCGACCTGGGAGATCAGCGAGGCGCTGCTGCCCCACCTGCGAACGGTCCTGTCCGGCCCGGCGTCCTGGGAGACCGACGAGACCATCAGGCGGGCGATCGAGATCCGCGACGGGATGGTCCAGAACCCGCAGATCCTGTCCTTCCAGCACCGGTCGGCGGGCTATCCGCACGCTCGCATCGCCGTCTGAGGCGACGCAGCATCCCGGTCGCCATCACGAAGTCGGCGGGCACGATCAGCGCCGCGTAGGAGGTCACGGGGGAGGCCCGGAGTCACCGGGAGGCACCCCGGAGGCCCGGATCGGGGACTGCGACGTGGTGCGGGCAGGGTCGCCGCAGACGAACTCTTGACGTCGAGCAGGTGTTCGGCCCGCACTCGAGCGACCCACGTCCGCAATTGACCTGCCGGAGCCTATTGTCCGGGAAACGCGGGCGTAGTTAACTGACCAAATGACCGGTCTCGTGACCTCCGAGCGCCGACGACCCGGCGATCGGAATGCAGAAGCCCGCGAGCCCGCCGCACCCGGCGGGTCGACCCTCCTCGGTCGCCAGAAGGAGCCGGTCGTGGCCCTGCTCGACGGCGGCCCGGTCGACGCCGAGGTCGTCGATGTCGCGCTCGGGGCGTGCCTGAGCCGGGAACGTGACCTGCGCCTGGTCCACATCTACGGATCGCCGGGCCGCGCGCCCGCACCGCTGGTCGAAGCCTTCGCCCGGGAGCATGTGCGCGGCGCGATGATGGTCGCCCACCTCGTGCCGGGAGTGGCAGCGAGCGCGATCCTCATTCCCGCTGGTACCCGCGACGCCCTGCGACGCGAGATCACGCACGCCGCCCTGGTCGTGACGTCAGTGGCCAAGACCGAGGAGCCGGCCGAGATCAGCCGCCCGCGCCGCGGAGCCGGACGTGAACGTGAGGTCATCCGGGTGACGCGCCCGGTGGTCGCAGACCAACTGCGACTCGGCTACCGGCTTGCCCTGCTGCGTGAGCTCGAGCGCGTGCCCGACCGCGACGACGGCGCAACCACCCCCGAGGCCCTCGACGACGCGTTCCATGTCGGAATCGCCAGCCCGCCGCTGAGTGCGGAGACGATCCGCGCCTGGGCCGCGTGCCTGGCGTGGCCGGCGCAGCAGGCGGACCTCGGCGGAGTCATCCCTTGGCAGAACTGACTGCCGCGCCAACCCCGAGCCGTCCCACGCCAGCCCCGAGCAGGGGCGCGGTCGCAGGCGCACGCGACTCCGACTCCGCTACGCGCTCGTAACGCGGCGATAACGCCCCAGGGTTCACGCTCGTTCCGCGACGGACACGACTCGTCGGTCGCTGTCCTCGGTGGCCGGAAGGTCCGGGCCATCTTGCGGATGCGGAGACGAACCGTCATGACAGCGTTGTGGATCGCCTGGCCCGCGTGCGCGGTGCTCATCCTTGCCCTGTACGCGTGGTTGGGACGCGCGACGAACCTCGGGCCGCTCGGGTTGCTGATCGACGAGCGTGGCCGGTACAGCCTGACCCGGATTCAGCTGTCCCTGTGGACCCTGGTCGTCATCTCGCTGATCGCCGGCATCTTCGCCGCGCGGGCCACCGTCCGGGGCATCGACCCGCTCGCCTTCTCGATCCCGAGCGAGGTCTTGGGCCTGCTCGGCATCTCGATCGGTTCGACCGCGATCGCGACCGGGATCAAGGTGCAGAAGAACAGGTCGCGGACGGCGTTCGTGGCCGCCTCCAAGCGGGGTGAGGCCCGCGTCGCGCAGGCGCTGCTGATCGAGGAGGGCCCCCAGGCCGACAAGTCGGTCGACATCGCCAAGATGCAGAACTTCCTCTTCACCGCCTTCCTCGTGGTCGCGTACGTGATCCTCGCCGTGCACGCGCTGGCCGGCGCGGGCCCCGGGACGCCGATCACCGGACCGGCCGACGTCACGAGCCTTCCGGGCTTCAACCCGACCTTCCTCACCCTGCTCGGCATCAGCCACGCCGGCTATCTCGCCGGCAAGCTGCCGACCCGGGGCGAGCTCACGGAAGACACCCCCGCGTACTCCCTCGCGCAACGCAACCGGCAGCAGGTCCTCGACCGCGCGACCGAGCTGCCGATGACCTCGCAGGCCCGGGCGGCGGCCAAGCGGGCGCACCACGCCGAGCAGCGCGACCAGGCCCTGCGCAACGCCGCCGAGCCGGCGCCCACCACGGCAGACACCTCCAGCGCCGACACCTCCAGCCAGGGCGATCAGGCGCACGACGGCAGCCGGCGGGGTCAGCGCGAGTGACCCGCGCCGAACTGGTCCGCGGTGAGCGGCACCAGCTGCCCGACGACGTGCTGGCCGCCGACCACGAGCAACCCCACCTCAGCGTCGAGGTGTTCCGGAGCCGCGCCGACCTCGACGACCTCCACCTCCACCTCCGCGGACATGCCGTCGGCAACTGCTTGGGCAATGTCGCGGGTGTTGCCGAACATCGACTCGTAGACCACCAGAGCACGCATCGTCGTGACCTTTCGTGAATGTGAGGCGTCAACTCCAGATTTGCCTCGCCGGGTCCGGCCTCGGAAGGGACCAAGGGCCCGCCCGGGGGGACATTCCCCGCGCACGCCGCGCCTCGCGGTGCCATCCTGGCCGGGACAGCGCACCGGGACCGCGGACCAGCAGGAGGAAGTCATGAAGATCGCCATCCTTGGCACCGGGTCCGTCGGGCGAACGTTGGCGGCCCGGCTCGCCGGCCTCGGCCACGAGGTGACGATCGGTACTCGTGACCGCGCCTCGACGCTGGCGCGCGACACCCCCGACAGAATGGGCAATCCGCCCTTCTCCGAATGGCTCGCCGAGCA
>NZ_DATCNW010000395.1:0-16721 GCF_036565025.1 Pengzhenrongella sp. | reverse complement strand
CCCGCCGCAACCGCATCGTCGCGGCGGTCACCTCGAGCACCGAGCTCAGTGCGGGGCAGCTCGACCGCCTCGCGGCGATCCTCGGACAGGCGTACGGCGGCGAGGTCCAGGTCAACGCGACGGTCGATCCCGCAGTCCTCGGTGGGCTGCGGATCCAGATCGGGTCCGATGTCGTGGACTCCACCATGCTGTCCCGGCTCGACGACGCCCGACGACGACTTGCCAGCTGACGCAGCGCTCAGCACCTCACGACACCAGAAACTTGAACGACCGCTCCTCGGAGCGGGAGTTCGTCTCACGACAGGAGATAAGCAATGGCTGAGCTGACGATCCGGCCCGACGAGATCAGGGCCGCGCTGGACAGCTTCGTGAAGTCCTACGAGCCGAAGGGCACGATCACCGAAGAGGTTGGTCGCGTCACCCTCGCGGGCGACGGCATCGCCCAGGTCGAGGGCCTTCCGGGCGCGATGGCCAATGAGTTGTTGACGTTCGAGGACGGCACGCTCGGCCTCGCGCTCAACCTCGACGTGCGCGAGATCGGCGTGGTTGTCCTCGGCGAGTTCACCGGGATCGAGGAGGGCCAGGAGGTCCGCCGCACGGGCGAGGTCCTGTCGGTCGCCGTCGGCGACGGCTACCTCGGCCGCGTCGTGGACCCGCTCGGCACCCCGATCGA
Source organism: Pengzhenrongella sp. (assembly GCF_036565025.1). Lineage (NCBI taxonomy): Bacteria > Bacillati > Actinomycetota > Actinomycetes > Micrococcales > Pengzhenrongella > Pengzhenrongella sp. The sequence goes on along the minus strand of NZ_DATCNW010000395.1, from coordinate 16,048 downwards.
CGGACTCGGCGAGGTCGCCACGACCGGCCGCCGTGCCCTGGAGCTCCAGGCTCCCGGCGTGATGGCGCGCAAGAGCGTGCACGAGCCGCTGCAGACCGGCCTCAAGGCCATCGACGCGATGATCCCGATCGGCCGCGGCCAGCGCCAGTTGATCATCGGGGACCGCCAGACGGGCAAGACGGCGGTCGCGATCGACACGATCATCAACCAGAAGGCGAACTGGGAGACCGGCGACCCGAACAAGCAGGTCCGCTGCATCTACGTCGCCATCGGCCAGAAGGGCTCCACGATCGCCGCCGTTCGCGGCGCGCTCGAGGAGGCCGGCGCGCTGGAGTACACGACCATCGTCGCGGCTCCCGCCTCCGACCCGGCCGGCTTCAAGTACCTCGCGCCGTACACCGGTTCGGCCATCGGCCAGCACTGGATGTACGAGGGCAAGCACGTCCTGATCATCTTCGACGACCTGTCCAAGCAGGCCGAGGCGTACCGCGCCGTGTCGCTGCTGCTGCGGCGTCCGCCGGGCCGCGAGGCCTACCCGGGTGATGTCTTCTACCTGCACTCGCGCCTGCTCGAGCGTTGCGCGAAGCTGAACGACGAGCTCGGCGCGGGATCGATGACCGGCCTGCCGATCATCGAGACCAAGGCCAACGACGTCTCGGCGTACATCCCGACGAACGTCATCTCGATCACCGACGGGCAGATCTTCCTGCAGTCGGACCTGTTCAACGCCGACCAGCGCCCCGCCGTCGACGTCGGTATCTCGGTGTCGCGCGTCGGTGGTTCCGCGCAGGTCAAGGCCATGAAGAAGGTCTCCGGGACGCTCAAGCTGGACCTCGCGCAGTTCCGCTCGCTCGAGGCCTTCGCGATGTTCGCCTCGGACCTCGACCCCGCCTCGCGCGCCCAGCTCACCCGGGGTGCCCGCCTGATGGAGCTGCTCAAGCAGCCTCAGTACACGCCGTTCCCGGTCTCCGACCAGGTCGCGTCGATCTGGGCCGGCACCAAGGGCAAGCTCGACGACGTGCCGATCGAGGACGTTCGTCGGTTCGAGTCCGAGCTGATCGACCACCTGCGCCGCAACACCGAGGTGCTCGCCACGATCGACGCGTCGGGCAAGCTTGAGGACGACACGGAGGCTGCGCTGGACGCCGCCGTCGGCGTCTTCCGCGACGGCTTCCTCAAGGGCGACGGCACTCCGCTGGTCGGCGCCGGCGACGAGGCCGACGTCGAGGTCGTGCAGGAGCAGATCGTCCGGCAGAAGAAGGCCTGAGCGTGGGCGGCCAGCAGCGCGTCTTCCGGGAGCGGATCCGGTCGACACAGTCGCTCAAGAAGATCTTCCGTGCGATGGAGCTCATCGCGGCGTCGCGCATCGGCAAGGCGCGTGGGCGGGTCACGGCGGCGACGCCGTACGCCCGCGCAATCACCCGGGCGGTCTCGGCCGTCGCGACGCACTCCAATGTGACCCACCCGCTGACGACCGAGCGGACCGACACGAAGCGCGTCGCAATCCTGGTCGCGGCGTCGGACCGCGGGATGGCCGGGGCGTACTCCGCAAGCGTGATCCGCGAGGCAGAGAAGCTGGCGGATCAGCTCACGGCGCAAGGCAAGGAGATCGCGCTCTATGTGACCGGTCGGCGCGCGCTGTCCTACTTCGCGTTCCGCGGTCGGGAGGTCGTGCGCAGCTGGGTCGGTGACTCGGACGCGCCGACCTACGGGACCGCGGAGGAGGTCGCGGACGCGCTGCTCGAGGCGTTCGAGGCGCCGGTCGCCGAGGGTGGCGTCGCCGAGCTGCACATCGTGTACACGCAGTTCGTCAACATGGTCACCCAGGTGCCGCGCGTCATCCGGATGCTTCCGTTGGAGGTCGTCGAGGGCGTGGTGCCGGCGGGAGCCGGCGAGACGTTACCGCTGTACGAGTTCGAGCCCTCGGCCGAGGACGTCCTCAACACGCTGCTCCCGCGGTACGTGCGCAGCCGGATCTACAGCTGCCTGCTCCAGGCGGGCGCCTCGGAGCTGGCGTCCCGGCAGCGTGCGATGCACACGGCAACCGAAAACGCGGAGGACCTGATCCGCGACTACACCCGGCTGGCCAACCAGGCGCGCCAGGGCGAGATCACCCAGGAGATCAGCGAGATCGTGTCGGGCGCCGACGCACTCGCCTCCTGAACACCCATTTCACGCACAGACCTACCGGGGCACGCTCCGGGCGAACGGAGTGAGAGACACATGACAGCCACCGCCACCAAAGCAGGCGCCGAGCGCGCGGGCGGGCCCGGCCTGGGCCGCGTCGCCCGGGTGATCGGACCCGTCGTGGACATCGAGTTCCCGGCGGACGCGATCCCCGAGATGTACAACGCGCTCAAGGTCGACATCGACCTCTCCTCGCAGGGCGAGGGCGAGAACTCGTTCACCATGACGCTCGAGGTTGCCCAGCACCTCGGCGACTCGATGGTGCGCGCGATCGCGCTCAAGCCGACCGACGGACTGGTCCGCGGCGCGATCGTCACCGACACCGGAGAGGCCATCAGCGTCCCCGTCGGAGACGTCACGCTGAGCCATGTCTGGGACGTCACGGGCGAGCTGCTCAACGGCAAGGAGGGCGAGAAGCTCGAGATCACCGAGCGCTGGCCGATCCACCGCAAGCCCCCGGCCTTCGACCAGCTCGAGTCGAAGACCCAGATGTTCGAGACCGGCATCAAGGTCATCGACCTGCTCACGCCGTACGTGCTCGGCGGGAAGATCGGCCTGTTCGGCGGGGCCGGCGTCGGCAAGACGGTCCTGATCCAGGAGATGATCTACCGCGTCGCGACCGGCCACAACGGTGTGTCGGTGTTCGCCGGGGTCGGGGAGCGCACGCGTGAGGGCAACGACCTCATCGCTGAGATGACCGAGTCGGGCGTCATCAAGCAGACCGCTCTAGTGTTCGGCCAGATGGACGAGCCGCCGGGCACGCGTCTTCGCGTCGCCCTGTCGGCACTGACGATGGCGGAGTACTTCCGCGACGTGCAGCAGAAGGATGTGCTGCTCTTCATCGACAACATCTTCCGCTTCACGCAGGCGGGCTCCGAGGTCTCCACGCTGCTCGGCCGCATGCCGTCCGCGGTCGGCTACCAGCCGAACCTCGCCGACGAGATGGGCCAGCTCCAGGAGCGGATCACCTCCACGCGCGGCCACTCGATCACCTCGCTGCAGGCGATCTACGTGCCCGCCGACGACTACACCGACCCGGCGCCGGCCACCACGTTCGCGCACCTGGACGCCACCACCGAGCTCTCTCGTGAGATCGCGTCGCGCGGCCTGTACCCGGCCGTCGACCCGCTCGCGTCGAGCTCGCGGGTGCTCGACCCGCGCTACGTCGGCCAGGCGCACTACGACACCGCGACGCGCATCAAGCAGATTCTCCAGCGCAACAAGGAGCTGCAGGACATCATCGCGATCCTCGGGGTCGACGAGCTGTCCGAGGAGGACAAGACGGTCGTCTACCGCGCCCGTCGCATCCAGCAGTTCCTCTCCCAGAACACCTACATGGCCACCCAGTTCACCGGTGTCGCGGGTTCGACGGTCCCGATGGCGGAGACCATCGAGGCGTTCTCCCGGATCGCCGACGGGGAGTTCGACCACATCTCCGAGCAGGCGTTCTTCAACATCGGGGGCCTCGAGGACCTTGAGCGGAACTGGGCCCGCATCCAGAAGGAATACGGCGTCTGATGGCAGTCCTGAACGTCGAACTGGTTGCGGCCGATCGCAAGGTCTGGTCGGGCGAGGCAAGTTCGGTCATCGCACCGTCGACCGAGGGCGAGATCGGGATCCTGCCTGGTCATGAGCCCCTGCTCGCTGTGCTCAGGGAGGGGCAGGTCCGGGTCACTCCGGTGACCGGCGAGAAGTTCGAGGGGACGGTCGACGGCGGGTTCCTGTCCGTGGACTCCAACCGGGTGACAATCGTGGCGGACTCCGTCACGGTCGCCACCGGCGACTCGACGAGCTGAGCGGGGCCAGGCAGTGGCGGTGACGATCCTCGAACTGGTGGTCGTTGCTGCCCTGCTGGTCGTGCTCGGCACGCTCGGACTGGGCGTCTCGCGCCTGCGCACGCTCTCCGGGCGGGTCGGCTCGTTCGTGTGCGGCGCGCGCCCGGCGGAGCCGCCGGGCCGCGCCGTCGTCGCGGGGATCGCGCAGTACGGCGCCGGTCGGCTCGACTGGTGGCGCTCGTGGTCGCTCGCCCCCAGACCGACCCGCTCGTGGCAGCGCTCCGAGATGGTCGTGACCGGTCGCGTCCCGCTGGCGAACCCGGGCCGCCCGGATCTGTACCTCGTGCGATGTACGCATCGCGGCGTGGACTTCGAGCTCACGATGTCCCCCGACGCGTACGCCGGGCTGACGTCGTGGCTCGAGTCGGCGCCGCCGAGCGCCATCTCGCGCGTCATCTGACAGCTCCACCGAAGAGGAAACCCACAGTGCGGCTCGTGATCGCGACGTGCTCGGCCGACTACTCCGGCCGGCTCAACGCCCATCTCCCGCTCGCGAAGCGACTGCTGGTGGTCAAGGCGGACGGCAGCGTCCTGCTGCACTCCGACGGCGGCTCATACAAGCCGCTGAACTGGATGAGCCCGCCCTGCACGCTCGTGGTCGGCGTGCCCGACGACGACGCCGCGGCGCGCGGCGTCGCGGCGACCTGGGTCGTCCAGCACGCCAAGAGCGACGACCGGCTCGAGATCGAGCTGCACGACGTGCTGCACGACTCCGCGCACGACCTCGGCGTCGACCCGGGCCTGATCAAGGACGGCGTCGAGGCCCACCTGCAGGCGTTGCTCGCCGCGCAGATCGCCCTGCTGGGCGCCGGGCACAGCCTGGTGCGGCGCGAGTTCCCGACCGCCATCGGGCCGGTCGACATCCTGGCGCGGGACCCCGCCGGCGGCACGGTCGCCGTGGAGATCAAGCGGCGCGGTGACATCGACGGCGTCGAGCAGCTGACGCGCTACCTCGAGCTGCTGAACCGCGACCCGCACCTGGCGCCCGTGCGCGGCGTGTTCGCGGCGCAGGAGATCAAGCCGCAGGCCCGGGTGCTGGCCACGGACCGCGGTATCGGGTGCCTCGTGCTCGACTACGACGCGATGCGCGGCGTGGACGACGTCGACGAGCGGCTTTTCTAGCCCTCGTCGCACCATCCTCTCGCCATCCTCTCGCCATCCTCTCGCCTCTCTCGAGTCCGACAGTTTCCGCAGGTCCGGGCCGCGGCGCCGCACGGCGCGCGATACTGTCGCCATGACTACTGCCGTTCCTGAGGTTCTGCGTGGCTGCGTGGTGACACCCGAGCGGGTGATCGACGACGGTGCGATCGTGCTCGAGGACGGCCGGATCGTCTGGGTCGGTGCCGCAGCGAGCGCAACCCATCCGGCGGTGCTTACCGACGCGGTCGCCGCGACGCCGGCGCCGCCACCGGGAACGACCCTGCTCCCCGGGCTCGTCGACCTGCACAACCACGGCGGCGGCGGCGCGAGCTTTCCCGACGCGGTCGACGTCGACGACGCGCGCCGTGCCGCCCACGAGCACCTGGTGCACGGCACGACGAGCCTGGTGGCCTCCCTCGTTACCGCCGACGCCGAGACCCTCGTCGCGCGCGCCGCGCTGCTCGCCGACCTGGCCGACGCCGGTGAGATCGCCGGGATCCACCTCGAAGGGCCGTTCCTGTCCCGGGCCCGGTGCGGCGCCCAGAACCCCGCGGACATGCTGCCCGGCAACCCCCGGCTGGTCGCGAGGATCGCCGAGGCCGCCCGCGGGCATCTCGTGACGATGACCATCGCGCCCGAGATCGCCGGGGTCCGCGGACCGGGCGGCGTGATCGAGGCCCTCGCCGCAGCCGGCGCGGTGCCGTCCTTCGGGCACACGAACGCGAGCGCGGAGGAGGTCGATGACGCCGTCGCGCAGGCGCGGGCCGCGCTGGCGGCGGCCGGCTCGAGGTCGGCGCGGCCGACGGCGACGCACCTGTTCAACGGGATGCGCCCCCTGCACCACCGCGACCCCGGCCCGATCGCCGCGTGCCTCGCGGCGGCCGGCCGCGGCGAGCTGGTCGTCGAGCTCATCGCGGATGGCACGCACCTCGCCCCCGGGATGGTCCATGCGGTGTTCGACCTCGTCGGCGCCCGCTCGATCGCGCTGGTCACGGATGCGATGGCCGCGGCCGGCATGCCGGACGGCACCTACGACCTGGGCCCGATGCGGGTCCGGGTCGCCCAGGGCGTCGCGCGGCTCGCCGACGGCGACGCGATCGCCGGCGGCACGGCCCACCTGCTCGACGTCGTGCGGTGCACGGTCGAGGCAGGGGTCCCGCTCGAGGTCGCGGTCCGCTCGGCGAGCCTGACCCCGGCGACCGTGCTCGGACGGGCGGACATCGGCGCACTCGAGGTCGGACGCCGCGCCGACGTCGTCGTCGTCGACGGGTCGCTGAGGCCGCTGGCCGTGCTGCGCGCGGGGCAGTGGGTCGTCGAGCCGGTGACCTGACCCCCACTCTCGACGTGTCAGACCCAGCGCGCGCTAGGAACCGCGCAGCGTCTGACAAGTCGGGGGGTGGGTCAGGCTTCGGGGGCGGGGCGTTCGGGCGTGTCGACCGAGCATGCGGACCTGCCGCGACGGCCCAACGGGCTGGGTGTGTGGCTGGGTGTATCGAACGTGCACCCATGGTGCACTTTGGCTACACCCAGCGATACACCCAGCCCGTTGGGTCGCCCGGACACGGCAGGCTGACACAGAGGGTTCGATCGGCGAACTCGACGGAACATGGCGAACTCGCGTCCGGTCGGCGCCCCGGCGGCCCGAGAGATCGCGCCGGGCGGTCAGGCTCCGGTGGTGTCGCCCAGGGAGTCGCGGACCGCGATCGCCAGGCCCGGGGCGAGGGGGAGCAGCGGCAGGAGCGTGGCCTGGAAGGCGTGGTAGATGTCCGGCTTGCCCGGCCAGACCTTGGCGCTCGGCACGTTCGACTCGTCGAGCTCGTGGTGCCAGGACCCGCGCCCGAGGTCGATCAGGTGCTCACCGGTGTAGTCCCACCATCGCGCGTAGTCCGACGCGTACCGCGGATCGCCGGTCGACCGGAACAGCGCGGCCGCGGCACCGATCGCCTCGGCGGCGACCCAGTGCATGCGCGTGCGCACCACGGGCGCTCCTGCCCAGTCCGTCGTGTAGACGAAGCCCGGGGCGCCATCGACCGCCCAGCCGTCGCGCACCGCCCGGTCGTACAGCGCGACGGCGGCCGCGCCGAGTGTCCCCGGCGCGCGGTCGGGCAGCGCGGCGTCAACCTGCAGCAGCAGGCGCGACCACTCCAGGCCGTGCCCGACGGTCGCGCCGTACGGCTTGAACGGGTCGTCGGGGCGATCCCGGTTGAGCTCGGGCTGCGGCACCCAGGCCGAGTCGAAGTGCTCCGGGATGCGCCAGTCGTTCTCGGACGCCCAGCCCGCCACGGTGTCGGCGATGACGCCCGCGCGTTCGTGCCAGCGCGGGTCGCCGGTCGCGTCGCCGGCCGCCAGCAGCGCCTCGACCGAGTGCATGTTGGCGTTCACGCCGCGGTACGGGTCGAGCGTGGTCCAGGTGCGGTCCCACTCGTCCGCGTTCATGCCGGCCGTCGGTTCCCAGAACCTGGTGTCGAGAACCTCGAGTGCGTCCGCGAGCAGCTCGCTCGCGCCGTCGATCTGGGCGACCGTCCCGGTCGAGGCGGCCAGCACGACGAACGCGTGCGCGTAGGCGCTCTTGGTCGTGTCGGGGGTGCCGTCGGCGGCGATCGAGGCGAACCAGCCGCCATGCTCGTCGTCGTGCAGCGCGGTGCGCAGGGCCGCGATGGCGCGCGTCGCGATCGGCCCGCTCCCCGGGATGCCGAGCAGGTGCCCGAGCGCGTAGACGTGCGCGGTGCGCGCGGTGATCCAGGTGAAGATGCCGCGCTCGGGCTCGACGGCGCCGTCGTCGTCGAGCCAGCCGGCCCCGCGGGTGCTCGGGACGGCGCCCCGGCCGAAGTCGAGCAGGCGCAGCGCCTCGCCGTGCAGCCACCGCTGGTGGCTGAGCTGTTCTGTCCAGATCTTCATCGGGTTCCTCCATCGGTGCGGCCGGGCGCCGGGAGTGCTCGCCCAAGACTGTGGTCGTTCGGACCGTTCAGGGCGCGCTCGCACGGGCGAGTGAGCCGCTGCCGGACTCAACGAGGTTCTCCGGCAGGCGCAGGCCCTGGCGCAACGGCACGAGCTCGGCCTGCAGCACGATGGCCGCGGCGCCGATCGCGGGCGACATGGCCGCGGAGCGCGAGAGCTGGACGGTGATCCGGTGCGTCGCCCGGGCGAAGAACGACCGGTCGAGCTCCGCCTGGACCACGGGGAGGTAGATCGGCCCGGCGATGGCGAGGCTCGGCCCGGTGAGCACCACCAGGTCGAGGTCCAGGACGTTCGCGAGCGTGCGGGTCGCGATGGCGAGGTACCGCGCCGACGCCTCGAGCAGGTTCATCGCTCCCGGTTCGCCGCGGCGCGCGGCGCGCACCACGGCAGCGAACGCGGACGCGGTCGACGAGCGAGGGGACTCGCCCGCCTGGTCCAGACCGGTTGCGCGAGCGATCTCCCCGTCCGCGCGAGCGGCCGCGACGACGGCGGCCGGCCCGGCTACCACCTCGGTGCACCCGCGAGCACCGCACCAGCACTCGGGCCCGTCGACGTCGAGACAGATGTGCCCGATCTCGCCCGCGTTGCCGCTCGCGCCCCGGTAGGCACTGCCGTTCACGATCAGGCCCGCACCGATGCCGGCCCCCATGAACACCGTGGCGAACGTCGTCGCCGCCCCGACCCCGCCGGACCAGTACTCGCCGATCGCGGACGCGGTGGCGTCGTTGTCGAGCATCACCGGCAGCCCGACGGCGGTCTCCAGGACGCCGGCCAGCGGGAAGTCGTTCCAGTGCGCCATCGACGGCGGAGTCAGGCGCATCCCGCCGGCCGGGGTCATCGGGCCGGGGGACACCAGCCCGAGGCCGAGCACGCGCGAGCGGTCGACGCCGACCCCCTCGATCAGCGCCTGGACCTCGCGGGCGATCCGGGCCACCACCACGGGCGGGTCCGCGACACCGGCGCCGGCCCGGGACATCCGCGCGACGACCGCCCCGCCGAGGTTGGTCAGGACGTAGGAGATGCCCGAGTGGTCCAGGTGCACCCCGACGGCGAACCGCGAGGAGAGGTTGAGCTGGAGCAGCACGCGCGGCTTGCCGCCGGTGGACTCGGCATGTCCGGTCTCGAGGACCAGACCGTCGTCGATCAGGCGCCGCACGACCGTCGAGATCGTCGCGCCGGTGAGCCCGGTGGCAGAGGTGAGGCCGACCCGGCTGATCGTGCCGGCTGCCCGGATCACGTCGAGCACCGCCGACCTCGAGGTCGCGTGCGGCATCGCCCGCGGGAGTGTGCTCACCGCCGCTGCCTCCTCACCTCGTCGATCGCGCCCCTGAAAGATACCCAACCGGCGGCGGTGACGGGGTCGGCCGGCCGGTCGCCGGGCCGCGAGCCGGCGCTCCGGGTTGGGCGCCGCTTCGGCGAGCAGCCGGCACCCCATCGCGATCATCCCGGCGAATCCACCCAAAGCGGGATGATACGCCCTAACTTTAAGTCTGTGGGATGTCCGCGGGTGAGTCACGCGAGCACCCACCGCGACCGCGACCGCGACCGCGAACTCCCCGCCAAGGAGCACCACATGCACCGGAAATCTCTGCTGCGTCGGTTGGTACTGGCCGCCGTCTGCGTCACGGCCCTGGCCGTTCCCGTCGCCCTGGGCTCGACCGCCTCGGCAGCGATCGCAGGCCCTGTCACCTGGCAGGTCCGCGTCGGCGCCGAGTCGCCTGACATGGCCGTCAGCGCGATGAAGTTCTTGCCGCGGGAGGTCTGGGTCGACGTCGGCGACACCGTCCGCTGGACTGCGGGCAGCGCCGAGCCGCACACCGTCACGTTCCTCGCCCCGGGAACCTCACTGCCCGCGTTCAACCCGTTCGACCCGTCGCAGACGACGCTTCAGGGCGCCTCGAGCTACGACGGCACCGCCCTCGCGAGCTCCGGGATCGTTGCCACCCAGCCGATCTTCGTGTTCACCGACCCGGCGTCCGGCTACAACCTGACCTTTACCGCGACCGGCGACTTCACGTACTACTGCCTGTTGCACGGCGTGATGATGACCGGCGTCGTGCACGTCCGCGCGGCCGGCACTGCCTACCCGTACACCCAGCAGGACTACAACCGGGCCGGCAACCAGCAGGCCGCGGCAGCGCTCCTCGCTGGACGCACCGCCTATCGCCAGGCAAGGCAGGCGCACGCCACCACCGGCTCACAGGTACAGGTCGGGATTGACGGAGAAGGCTTCGGGGTCTCCCGGTTCGTGCGTGACAACGTCGTCGTGCACGTGGGGCAGACCGTGTCGTTCACCGCCGGGCCCGGCGCGCCGCACACGGTCACCTTCGGCCAGGAGCCGCCCGGACTCGCCATCCTCGCTCCGTCCGGCGACCCGACCCACTTCGGCGGCGGCGACCTCAACAGCGGGGTGCTTACTCCTGGGGTCCCGTTCACCGTGACCTTCACCGCCGCGGGCAAGTACCACTACATCTGTGCCATCCACGACGGCATGGGGATGGTGGGCGACGTCGTGGTCGTCCCCTGACCCCTGCACCGAGGTCAAGCCCACCCGGCTCACGCCAGGGTGGGCTTGACCTTGGCGAGCCGGCCCGAGAGTCCCGGTTGCAGGGGGCCGGCGGCCAGCTCCGCCGACGACCAGCGGGCGCGCGCTGTGACTGACGGGTTTGCTCAGGAGCGGCCGACGACCGTGTCCAGCCAGAGCTCGGCGAGCCGGGCGTGCCCGAGGTCGGTGGGGTGCACGCCGTCGTCGGCCAGGGCCGCGGCGCCGAGCTCGGCGGCCTGCCGGGTCAGCTCGACGTCGGCCGGCACGAGGATCGCGTCGTAGTCCGCGGCGAGCCTGCGCACGACGTCGATCTTCGGGTCGAGGTCCTCGCGCCAGGCTCGCTGGGCGACCGAGACGGGGAGCAGGAAGGGCTCGATCAGCACGAGGCGAGACCCGGCGGAGGCGAGCGCGTCGAGCAGGCGTCGGTACCCGGCCTCGAACTGCGCCACGGGCGTCTCGGCGTTCTCGTCGTAGCGCCGCCAGGTGTCGTTGATGCCGACCAGGATCGAGACGAGGTCGGCGCGATGGTCGAGCACGTCGACCTGCCAACGCGGCTCGAGGTCGACGACGCGATCCCCGCTGATGCCCTCGTTGAGGATCCGTGCCCCGCCGACCCGGGCGTCGGACGCGATCGCGCGCACGTAGCCGGAGCCCAGATGTCCGTCGGCGTCCTCGCGCCGCCCGCAGTCGGTGACGCTGTCACCGGTGAAGAGGATGGTCGAGCCGGGTCCGAGCTGCGTGGTCATGGTTCTCCGGTCTGCGGTGACGGGCGCAAGCATGTCAACCTAGCCGCACGCGAACGGGCGATCGTTCGAACGACCGAAGGACAACGGGGTGCACAGTGATCCGGGTCATCCTCGACACCGATCTTGCGATGGGCGCGCTCGGGTCCGAGATCGACGACGGCTTCGCGCTCGCGCTCGCGGTCGCCGAGCCGGAGGTCGCCGTCGAGCTCGTCACGACCGTCAACGGCAACACCGACGTCGAGAGCGCCACCCTGCTCAGCATCGAGCTGCTCGACCGCCTCGGACGGTCGGACGTCCCGGTCGTGCGCGGCGCCGCGGCCCCGCTGCTCCACCCGGGCGCCGCCCGCGGGGCGCCGGACCAGCTCCGCGCGGCACTCGGTCACCACCGCGCGAGCCCCGGCTACGCGGCCGCCGAGATCGCGCGCCGCGTCCTGGCGGCCCCGGGCGAGATCACGATCGTCGCGATCGGCCCGCTGACCAACATCGCCGCTGCGCTCAACCTCGAGCCCCGGCTCGCGGGTGCGGTCAAGGAGATCGTCGTGATGGGCGGGGTGTACCTCAGCGGAGCGCACACCCGCCGGATGCCGGGGGAGTTCAACTTCTGGTCCGATCCGGAGGCCGCGAGCGCGGTGCTCGACTCCGGGGCGCCGGTGCGCCTGGTCGGCCTCGACGTCACCCTCCGGGTGCGCCTGACGCGCGACGACGCCGCCGCGATGGCGGCGAGCGGTCGATCCTTCGGCGAGCTCGCGGGCCGGCAGACCCTCGCGTGGATCGACCACATGCACGCGGAGAACCCCGGCGACGCGCGGTCCGCGGACTCGTGTGCGATGCACGACCCGCTCGCGATGGCGGTCGTCGGCCGACCCGGGCTCGTCACCTGGCGCCCCGCGCACGTCGAGGTCGTGACCGGGTCGGGCATCGCTCGCGGCGTCGCGGTCACGGACCTGCTCACCTTCGACGACCCGCCCGCGCCGAACTGCCAGATCGCGGTCGACGTCGACGTCGAAGCCTTCCGTCGGTACTTCCTGGACCGCATCGCCGCGCTCTGACCGGCGGCCGGGTGGTCCTCGACCGCGCATACCTCGGCCGGGCGTGTTGACTTACTTTGTTCGGCAGCCTAAGAATGACCCGTACGCGGTGCGCCCGGCAATGATGCCTCGTCTCGAAGGCTCGGCCGCGCGAGGCGGCCGCAGAGCGCACGAGCAGATCGGGAGTGATCGGCGATGGATCGCCAGAACCTGCACGACGGCTGGACCCTGCAGTCCAGGAGCGGCCCTGTCCCGGCGACGATCGCGGGCCGCAGCATCCCCGCCGTGGTCCCGGGCAGCACGCACATCGACCTCCTCGCCGCGGGCCTGATCAGGGACCCCTACCTCGACCGCGTCGAGGCCGAGCTCGTCTGGATGCACCGCGCGAACTGGCGCTACGCGTCGGCGTTCCAGGCGCTCCCGGTCGGGCAGGACGAGCGGGTCGACCTCGTGTTCGACGGACTCGACACCGTCGCGACGATCACCCTGAACGGCACCGAGCTGGGCAGCACGGCCAACATGAACCGCAGCTACCGCTTCGACGTGCGCGCGCTCCTCGAGGCCGGCGCGAACGTCCTGACGGTGGACTTCCGGTCCGCCCTCGAGCACGCCGAGGAGGTCCAGCGCGCGGTCGACGCCCGCCCGCACACCAACGCGCACCCGTTCAACATGGTCCGCAAGATGGCCTGCAGCTTCGGCTGGGACTGGGGTCCGGACCTGCAGACCGCCGGGATCTACAAGCCCGTGCGCCTCGAGCGCTGGCGCACCGCCCGACTCTGCGAGGTGCGTCCCCTGGTCACCGTGGACGACGACGGTGCGGGCCGCGTCGCGGTGCACGTCGAGATCGAGCGATCCGGGCTGGGCGTGGCCGACGACGTCGATCTCGACCTCACCGCCGAGGTCGCCGGGCAGCACGCGCGCATGCGGATCCCCGCCGGGGCGAGCGCCGGCGTCGTCGTCGTACGCGTGCCCGACGTCGACCTGTGGTGGCCGGTCGGGCACGGCGAGCACCCGCTCTACGACCTCGACGTCGCGCTGACCAGCACCGGAACTGGGTCAGGAACCACAGACGAGCCCCTCGACACCTACACCCGCCGCATCGGCTTCCGCACGATCACCGTCGAGGTGACCCCGGACGAGAGCGGCACGCCGTTCACCGTCGTCGTCAACGGCAAGCCCATCTTCGCCAAGGGCGCGAACTGGATCCCGGACGACCATTTCCTCACCCGGATCACCCGCGACCAGCTCGTGCGACGGGTCGACCGAGCCGTCGGTGCGCACATGAACATGCTCCGCGTCTGGGGCGGCGGGGTGTATGAGTCCGAGGACTTCTACGACGTGTGCGACGAGCGCGGGATGCTCGTGTGGCAGGACTTCCTGTTCGCGTGCGCGGCGTACCCCCAGGAGGAGCCGCTGCGCAGCGAGGTCGAGGCCGAGGCGCGCGAGAACGTCGCCCGGCTGACCCCGCACGCCTCGCTCGCGCTGTGGAACGGTGCGAACGAGAACCTCTGGGGCTACGCCGACTGGGGCTGGCAGCAGTCGCTCGCGGGGCGCACCTGGGGCCTCGGCTACTACACCGAGCTGCTCCCGGCCATCGTCGCCGAGCTCGATCCGACCAGGTTCTACGCCGACGGCAGCCCGTACAGCCCCACCTTCTCGGCGAGCGGCGCGGTGCACCCGAACGACCCCGACCACGGCACGCGCCACGAGTGGGACGTCTGGAACAAGCTCGACTACCTGGCCTACCGCGACAACGTGCCGAGGTTCTGCTCCGAGTTCGGCTTCCAGGGCCCGCCCACCTGGGCGACGCTCACCCGATGGATCCACGACGAGCCGCTCACGCCCAGCTCGCCGTCGATCCTCACGCACCAGAAGGCGGCCGACGGCAACGGAAAGCTCGCGCGCGGCCTCGCGCCGCACCTGCCCGAGCCCACCACGTTCGAGGACTGGCACTGGGCCACCCAGCTCAACCAGTCCCGCGCGGTCGAGTTCGGCGTCGAGCACTTCCGCTCGTGGTGGCCGCGCACGGCCGGCGCGCTGGTCTGGCAGCTCAACGACTGCTGGCCGGTCACGTCCTGGGCCGCGGTCGACTCCGGCGAGCGGCCCAAGCCGCTGTGGTACGCCCTGCGCCATGCCTACGCGCCGCGCCTGCTGACCGTCCAGCCCCGCGGGGAGCACCTCGTCCTGGTCGCGGTGAACGACGACGACGCGCCGTGGAGCGGGGTGGTCAACCTCGAGCGCCAGACGTTCTCCGGCCGTACCTGCGCGGCCGCCGGCGTCGAGCTCCAGGTCCCGCCGCGTTCGGTCGTCGAGCTCGCCCTCCCCGAGACGTTGACCAGCCCGCAGGATCCGCGCGCGGAGATCCTCGTGGCCACCGCCGGGCCGGTGCGCACCGTGCACACCTTTGCCGAAGACCTCGACCTGGCCTACGACCCTGCGGCACTGACCGCGCAGGGGTTCCGCATCGAGGGCGGATACCGCGTCGACGTGCTCGCCGCGTCGTTCGCGCGGGACGTTGCGCTGCTCGCGGACCGGGTCGCGCCCGACGCCGAGGTGGACGAGATGCTCGTGCCCATGCTCGCCGGGGAACGTCGCTCGTTCGTCGTGCGCACCGCCGTCGAGGTCGATCCCGCCGAGCTCACCGGACCGCTCGTGCTCCGCTCGGCGAGCGGCGCGCCCGCCCCGGTGACCCGTGGCTGAGCCGCACCGGGGCAGGGGATGACCGAGGGGCTCGGAGCGGTCGGCCTGGTGCTCGCCCGGCCGGCCCGGCTGCTTGCCGTCGAGCCGTTCTTCATGGAGTTCATCACCGGCATCGAGGAGACCCTCGCGGAGCGGGACCTGTCGATCCTGCTGCACGTCGTGCCCGAGCAGGACGCCGAGGTGGAGACCTACCGGCGCTGGGCCGACCGGCGTCTGGTCGATGCCGTCATCGTGGTCAACCTCACCGTGGACGACCCGCGGCCCGCGGTGCTGCGCGAGCTCGGCCTGCCGAGCCTGCTCGTCGGGGTGTCGGGCCCGTCGGATGTTCCCGCGGTGCGCACGGACAACGAAGGTGCGGCGCGGGCTGCGCTCACGCACCTGCTCGAGCTGGGCCATCGCAGGATCGCCCGGGTGAGCGGGCCCGCGCAGCTGTTGCACACACGGCTTCGGACCGCGGCACTACTCGAGGGCGGCGCCGCCGTCGGGCTGGAGCCGGTCACCCTCGAGGGCGACTACTCCGACGACGCCGGCGTCGAGCTGACGCGCTGGCTGCTGGCCCGGCCGGCACCCCCGACGGTGATCATCTACGACAACGACGTGATGGCGGTCGCCGGGCTCCGCACCGCGCTCGGACTCGGTGTGGCGGTGCCCGACGAACTCAGCCTGCTCGCGTGGGACGACTCGGTGCTGTGCCGGCTCACCTCGCCCGCCCTGACGACCATCAGCGTGGACGTGCACGAGTTCGGCGTTCGCGTCGCGCGCTCGATCCTGGAGCTCCTCGACGGAGCGCCGGTCGCCGAACGCTGGTCGCCCAGCGCCCTGCTGATGCCCCGCGGCACGACGGCGGCTGCGCCCGGAAGCTGAATCCCCTGAATGCCCCCCGGTAACGTCCGAGCGTTGACGTCCTAT
>NZ_DATCNW010000394.1:0-1679 GCF_036565025.1 Pengzhenrongella sp. | reverse complement strand
GCCCGGGCGATCTGCACCCGCTGGCGCTCGCCCTGGCTCAGCGTGCCGTAGCTGCGCTCGCCGAGGTCACCCACCCCGAGTCGGTCGAGCAGCTTGGCCGCGCGCCGCACGTCGAGGCGGCCGTAGGCCTCGCGCCAGCGGCCCAGAACCGAGTAGCCGGCGCTCACGATCACGTCCAGGACGCGCTCGCCGTCCGGGATGCGATCCGCGAGCGACGCGCTGGCCAGCCCGATCCGCGGACGAAGCTCGAACATGTCCACCCCACCGAGTCGCTGACCCAATACGAAGGCCGCACCCTCGGTCGGGTGCATGACTGCTGCGGCGACCTGCAGCAGAGTCGTCTTGCCGGCACCGTTCGGGCCGAGAACCGCCCAACGTTCGTCCTCCTCGACAGTCCAGCTGACCTTGTCGAGCAGCGTCTTCGAGCCGCGCCGGACCGTCACGTCGACGAACTGCAGCACCGCGTCGGGGTTGACTTCGACCACGGGACCATCAAAGCGCACGTGGCGGGATGGGCGCCGTAGGCGAGCCTCAGTCGGCTGGACCGGCCGCCAGCGTGATCGCCGCGGTGTGCGTCCTGCCGGCCGTGTCCAGCCAGCTGACCTCGACGCTCTGGCCGGGCCGGTGCGCGGCGACGGCGGTGCGCAACGCCGCACTGGATCCGACGGTCGTGCCGCCCACGGAGGTGATCACGTCACCCGCGCCGATCCCGGCCTGGGCAGCGGGCCCGCCCGCCAGCGCGGACGCGACGAGCGCCCCCGGACTGGTGGTGCTGGCGGCGACGGAGATCCCGAGGAAGCCCGGGTAACCGAGGTGGATCGTGGCAGAAGCCTTGCCCGCCTCGATCTCGCCGGCGATCGCCTTCGCCCGGTTGATCGGGATCGCGAACCCGACGGCCGCGCCGCGCCCACTCGCAGAGGCAGCGGTGTCCATGCCTATCACGTGGTCTGCGGAGTCATAGAGCGGGCGACCCGAGTCGCCCGCCTCGATCGGTGCGTCCGTCTCGATCATCCCGGTCAACCTCTCGGAGTTCTGGCCGCTCTCGTCGCTGGCGGTCAGCGCCTGGTCGAGCGCCACGATCGTGCCGGTGGCCGCGCTCGGCGTCCCACCGGTGCCGCCCGCGTTGCCGACGCCGGTGACCGCGTCGCCGACCTGGAGCGTGGCGGAGTCACCGACGTCGGCCGTCTGCAGCCCGGATGCGTTCTGGAGTTGGAGCACAGCCACGTCCTGGGTCGGGTCCGTGCCGACGACTGTGGCGCGGTAGGTCTTGCCCGTCGTCACTACGTGCGCGGAGATGCTCGTCGCGCCGTCGACAACGTGGTTGTTGGTCAGGATCTCGCCGGAGGAGGTGAGGACCATCCCGGTGCCGGCGGCCGCCGCGCCCTGATACTTCAGGACGGTGGCGATATCGACGACGCCGATTTGTTGCGCCGTCGTGGCCGAACCGGCGGATCCGCCGCTCGCACCGCGATTGTGGGAGTTACCGCTCCCCTGCCTGTCCATGGCGGGTGCCGCCTGCGCGACCGCGCCGGATCCGGCGACAACCTGCCCACCACCGCTCGAGTACGCCACTGCGAGCACCGCTGCCGATGCCGCGAGCGAGGCGGCACCGGCGGCGAACACGGTCCGGCGACCTCGCGACCGAGTCCCGGTCGCCAGGTCGTGGCGGTATGGGTCGG
>NZ_DATCNW010000393.1:0-2326 GCF_036565025.1 Pengzhenrongella sp. | reverse complement strand
GGAATAGGGGGCGGGTGGGGGCGGTTGGGTGCTCCAGACGGGGACGAACGGGCGGTTCGGAGAGCCGGGCGCGCTGCCGGGGTCCCCGGCGGGGTGAGAATGATGGGCTACCCGTCCACCGGAAGCGAGGAGCGCGCAGTGAGTATCGAGCAGCCGCGCGTCGCCATGCTCTCCGTGCACACCTCCCCGCTCGACCAGCCGGGCACCGGGGACGCCGGCGGTCTGAACGTCTACGTCACAGACCTGTCCCGCGCGCTCGCCCGGCGAGGCGCCCAGGTGGAGATCTTCACCAGGTCCACCTCCTCCGCCCAGGGCGACCTCGTCGAGCTCGACGCGGGGGACCCGCGGGTCCTGGTGCGGCACATCCCCGCCGGGCCGTTCGAGGGCCTGGACAAGAACGACCTGCCCGGCCAGCTCTGCGCGTTCACCGCGGGCGTGCTGCGCACCGAGGCCGGGCGCACCGAGCACTGGTACGACGTCGTGCACTCGCACTACTGGCTCTCCGGCCAGGTCGGCTGGCTGGTCGCGGACCGCTGGGACGTGCCGCTCGTGCACACCATGCACACGCTCGCGAGGGTCAAGAACGCCGCACTCGCGCCCGGTGACACCCCCGAACCGATGGGCCGCGTGATCGGCGAGGAGCAGGTGGTCGCGGCCGCCGACGCGCTCGTCGCCAACACCGCCGAGGAGGCGAGCGACCTCGTCCAGCTGTACGACGCCGACCCTGCCGCGGTGCACGTCGTCGCCCCCGGCGTGGACCTCGCCCTGTTCCACCCACTGCGTGCGTCCGACGGCGACAGGGCCGCCCTGCGCGCCCGGCTCGACCTGCCCGCGGACCGCCCCGTCGTGCTGTTCGCCGGACGGGTCCAGGCGCTCAAGGCGCCGGACGTGCTGGTCCGCGCGCTCGCCGTGCTCGCCGCCACCGGTCGGCCGGTCCCGTTGCTCGTCGTCCTGGGCGGTCCGAGCGGGCGGGCGACCGCCCTGCGCGAGCTCGAGGCGCTCGCCGTGACGAGCGGCGTCGGGGAGCACGTGCAGTTCCGGGCGCCGGTCCGGCGCGAGGTGCTCGCCGACTGGTTCCGGGCCGCGGACCTGGTCGCCATGCCCTCGCGCAGCGAGTCGTTCGGGCTCGTGGCCGCCGAGGCGCAGGCGTCCGGGACCCCCGTGCTCGCCGCCGCCGTCGGCGGTCTGCGCAGCGTCGTGCACGACGGCGTGACGGGTCGCCTGGTGGCGTCGCACGACCCGGTGCGGTGGGCCGACGCGATCGCGGACCTGCTGGCCGACGACGTCGGCCGGGCGGTGCTCGCCGACGGAGCCCGGCGCGCCGGGGAACATCGCGGCTGGGACGCCGCCGCCGAGCAAGTGCTCAAGGTGTACGCGCTCGCGGCCCAGCGTCGGGTGCTCTGACCCAGATCCGCGAGAGGTCCGCTACCGCGAAGCTGGGTCCGAGCTTTCGACCCGCTCCGAGCGTCCGACCCGCCGGGCACGGTCCACAGACCGGAGGTCCCGCGCCCGCTCGGGGCGAGTGCGGCAAGATGAGCGAATGACCTACACCCTGGTACTGCTCCGCCACGGCGAGAGCGAGTGGAACGCAAAGAACCTGTTCACCGGCTGGGTGGATGTCCCCCTGTCCGAGAAGGGTGTCGCCGAGGCGATCCGCGGAGGTGACCTGCTGACCGAGGCCGGCGTGCGCCCCGACGTCGTGCACACCTCGCTGCTGCGTCGCGCGATCACCACGGCAAACCTCGCCCTCGACAAGGCGGACCTGCACTGGATCCCGGTCAAGCGCAACTGGCGCCTCAACGAGCGGCACTACGGCGCGCTGCAGGGCAAGGACAAGAAGCAGGTCCGCGACGAGTTCGGCGAGGAGCAGTTCATGCTCTGGCGCCGTTCGTACGACACCCCGCCGCCGGAGATCAAGCTCGGCTCGGAGTTCTCCCAGGACGCTGACGTGCGGTACGCCGGCGAGCCGACGCCGCTGACCGAGTGCCTCAAGGACGTGCTCATCCGGGTGCTGCCGTACTGGGAGTCCGAGGTCATCCCCGACCTCTTGGCCGGCAAGACCGTCCTGGTCGCGGCGCACGGCAACTCCCTGCGCGCGATCATCAAGCACCTCGACGGCATCGACGACGAGACGATCTCGGGCCTGAACGTGCCCACCGGCATCCCGCTCGTCTACGAGCTGGACGAGAACCTCAAGCCCACCGTCCCGGGCGGCCGCTACCTGGACGCCGACGCAGCCGCCGCAGCAATCGCCGCAGTAGCCAACCAGGGCAAGTAGCCCCCACCAACAGACCCGTAACGTCCGAGCGTTGACGTCCTATAGGAC
>NZ_DATCNW010000392.1:0-12279 GCF_036565025.1 Pengzhenrongella sp. | reverse complement strand
GTCCTATAGGACGTCAACGCTCGGACGTTACGGGTCTTTTTGGAGTCAGAGGTTGCCGATTCACGGGCCGGGTCCTGCGCGACGAGTCCGGCCTGCTCCCCCGGCGGCGCCTTGACCCACAGCGCGAGGCGGCCGTCGCCGTGGTGGTCGACCAGCAGCCACGCGAACCGCCGCCCCCGCAGCAGGAAGCCGGTGTGCCCGTGGGCGTCGGCGTCGGGCCTGGCCGTAGCCGCCGTTGGGCTGGCCTCGGGCCGGGGATCGTCGGGGCGCTCGACGTCGGGTACGCCCTCGACGCGGTCCACGTACCTCGCGTGCGGGAGATCGGTGATCTCCAGCGTGGCGTGGCCCGCATCGAGGATGACGACCCTGCCCTCCGGGTCCTCCAACGACGCCCACTGCGGAACGCCGAGCGCGCCCGAGTAGAACGCGACGGCGGCATCGAGGTCGTCGGCGGTCAGCACCAGGCGGAGCTGGCGGACGGGCGGCGGCGCAGAGCCAGTCTCGCGAGAACCCGTCTCACGCGCACCCGCCCCGCCGCCGTCGGCCAGATTCCCGGACATCCGCAGGACCTACCGCGTCGGGCGGTTGTCCTCGGGGAAGTCGCCCGACACGAGATACACGATCCGCCGGGCGACCGAGACCGCGTGGTCGCCGAACCGCTCGAAGTACCGGCTGAGCAGCGCGGTGTCGATGGTCTGCTGCGGCGTGCCGTTCCAGTGGCCGCCGAGCATCGCCGTGAAGTTGTCCTCGTGCAGCTCGTCGAGCATGTCGTCGTCGTGGTCGATGCTGGTCGCGAGGTCGACGTCCCGCGTCTCGAGCAGGCTCGTGGTGCGCTGCGCGACCCGGGTGGCCGCGGCGTGCATCTCGGCGAAGGTGCCGGAGACAGCCTGCGGCAGCGCGAGCTTGGGGTAGCTGCGCCGGGCGAACTCGGCGACGTGGCGCGCGAGGTCGCCCATCCGCTCGAGCGTCGCGCTGATCCGCAGCGCGGACACGATGACCCGCAGGTCCGTGGCCACGGGCGCCTGCTGCGCGAGCAAGTGGACGCAACGCGTGTCCAGGTCACGCTCGAGGGTGTTGATGGCCTCGTCCGCGACGATGACCGCCTCGGCCATCTTGAGGTCGCCGGTCAGCAACGCGGTGCCCGCGTTCGCGATCGCGACCTCGACCAGACGGCTCATGTCCGCCAGGTCGGTGCCGATCTGCTTGAGCTCGGCTTCGAAGATCTCCCGCATGTCTACCTCTCTTCGGTGGTGTCGATCAGCCTTCCAGCGCGGGATGAACGCAGTCCCGACCGCAGATGAACATCCGGGGCGGCCGCTGGCTGGACCTGCTCGGTGGCACAAGTAGCAACACGTTAAACCGTAGTCTGACGAGGTGGACGGATTCAGTATTGTCGTCGCGGGCCTCCTCGGGCTCCTGGTCGGGGTCGCCGCGACGCTCGCCTTCAAGTACAGCGAGCAGGTGCAGCGCAAGATTCCCGAACGGCCCGCCTCTCCGCTCGACGACGGGCTGGTGCGGGTGCTCGCCGTGCTGCGCTCCGCCGTCGTGGTGCTCGACGACGAGGACCGGGTGCTGCGCGCGAGCGCCCCGGCCTACGCGTTCGGCGTCGTCCGCGACGGCCGCGTCACCCATCCGCAGGTACGCGAGCTCATCGCGGACGTCCGCAGCACCGGTGAGATCCGGGACGAGGAGATCGAGCTGCCGCGGGGCCGGGTCGGCGCCAGCACGATCATGGTGCAGGTCAGGGTCGCCCAGGTCGGTGCGAACCGCCTGCTCGTGCTCGCCGAGGACCGGACCGAGGCCCGCCGGATCGAGGCGATCCGCCGGGACTTCGTCGTCAACGTCTCCCACGAGCTCAAGACACCGGTCGGCGCGCTGGCCCTGCTCGCCGAGACCGTCGAGGCCGCGGCCGACGACCCGGTCGCCGTCCGCCGGTTCGCCGGCCGCATGCAGAGCGAGTCGAACCGCCTGTCCGCGCTCGTGCACGAGATCATCGAGCTGTCCCGGCTCCAGGTCGCGGGCGCGGCCGGCGCGCTGACCCTGGTCGACGTCGATGCGGTGCTCACCGAGGCGGTCGACCGGGCGCGCACGACGGCGGCGGCCAAGGCCATCACGGTCGACGCCGGGGGAGAGCGCGGCGCGACCGTCTACGGCAGCCACGCGCTGCTGGTGACCGCGGTGCGCAACTTGCTCGACAACGCCGTCGCCTACTCCGGACCCGGGACCCATGTCGGGGTCGGCGTTCGGGTCGAGGGCGGGCTGGTGGAGATCGCCGTCGTCGACCAGGGCATCGGCATCGCCGCCGAGGAGCAGGAGCGGGTCTTCGAACGGTTCTACCGGGTGGACCCCGCGCGGTCGCGCGACACTGGTGGCACCGGCCTCGGTCTGAGCATCGTCAAGCACGTCGCCGCGGACCACGGGGGCGACGTCGTCATCTGGTCGCACCCCGGGCGCGGCTCGACCTTCACCCTCCGCCTCCCGGCGGCCGAGCTACCCCCCGGTGCCGAGCACCGCCCCACTACCGAGGAGGTGGATGCGTGACCCGCATCCTGCTCGTGGAAGACGAGGAGTCCTACCGGGACCCGCTGTCCTACCAGCTCATCAAGGACGGCTACGAGGTGACCACGGCCGCGACCGGTCCCGAGGCGCTCGCGGCGTACGACCGCGGGGGCGCGGACCTCGTGCTGCTCGACCTCATGCTGCCGGGCCTGTCGGGCACCGAGGTGTGCCGCGCCCTGCGCGCGCGCGGCGACGTCCCGGTCATCATGCTGACGGCGAAGGACGGCGAGATCGACAAGGTCGTCGGACTCGAGATCGGCGCCGACGACTACGTGACCAAGCCGTACTCCTACCGCGAGCTCGTCGCCCGGGTCCGCGCGGTGCTGCGCCGGCGGACCGGCACAGTCGAGGTGGACGACGACCTCGACGACGGGACCCTCGAGGTCGGCCGGGTGCGGATGGACGTCGATCGGCACACCGTCGACGTCGACGGGGAGCAGGTCCCGCTGCCGCTGAAGGAGTTCGAGCTGCTCGAGCTGCTGCTGCGCAACGCCGGCCGCGTGCTCACCCGCGCGCAGCTCATCGACCGGGTCTGGGGATCGGACTACGTGGGGGACACCAAGACCCTCGACGTGCACGTCAAGCGCGTGCGCGCCAAGATCGAGCCCGACCCGGCGAACCCCCGCCTGTTGCTGACGATCCGCGGCCTGGGTTACAAGCTCATGGACGACGACGAGCTGTGAGCCTCGATTTGTGACGTACGTCGCTTTTGGTGCAATTGATCGTCGTCCACCGTTCATCCTGCGTTCACCCACGACCGATTGACCGGCCACTTGCGCTCCCTACCGTGAGGCTCGGTCGCGTGCAGTCCGTGCGCGGCGCCTGACGACAGGACGGAACCACAGTGAAGCTCTCCCTCCACCACCGCGTCGGGGCGGTCGCCCTCACCGGCGCCCTGGTCCTCTCTCTCGCGGCGTGCGGTTCGGACAATGCGACCGGTGCTTCGACGAAGGCCGCCACCGGGGCCGCCCTGAGCGGCGAGCTGAGCGGCGCGGGCTCGAGCGCCCAGGAATCCGCCATGGAGGCATGGCGCGCCGGGTTCCAGTCGTCCAACCCCGACGCCAACGTCAACTACGACCCGGTCGGCTCGGGCGGCGGGCGCACCCAGTTCCTCGACGGCAGCGTGCCGTTCGCGGGTTCTGACGCCGCGCTCACCGACGACGAGATCACGAAGTCGAAGGCCACCTGCAAGGGCGGCCAGGGCATCGACCTTCCCGTGTACGTCAGCCCCATCGCCGTGGTCTTCAACCTCAAGGGCGTCAAGGAGCTCAACCTCGCCCCCGCCGTCATCGCCGGCATCTTCTCCGGCAAGATCAAGAACTGGAACGCCCCCCAGATCGCGGCCGACAACCCGACCGCCAAGCTCCCCGATCTGGCGATCACTCCCGTGAACCGCTCGGACGACTCGGGCACGACCAAGAACTTCACGCAGTACCTGGTCGGCACCGCTGCCAAGGCGTGGCCGTACAAGGCCGCCGGCATCTGGCCGACCAAGGGCGGACAGTCCGCGCAGGGCACCTCCGGGGTCGTCCAGGCGGTCCAGGGCGGCCAGGGTACGATCACCTACGCCGACGCGTCGAAGGCCGGCGAGCTCGGTACCGCGAAGATCAAGGTCGGCGACCAGTGGGTCGGGCACTCCCCTGAGGGCGCTTCGGCCTCGGTCGACGCCTCCCCGATCACGAAGGGCCGTGCCGCGCACGACATCGCGATCGACATCGACCGCGCCTCGACGGACCCCAAGACCTACCCGATGGTGCTGGTGTCCTACGAGATCGTCTGCACGACCTACTCGGATGCGAAGAAGGGTGCTCTGGTGAAGGGCTTCCTCAACTACGTCGCGAGCGACGAGGGCCAGCAGGCCGCGGCCTCCGCGGCCGGTTCCGCGCCGATCTCGGCCACGCTGCGCAAGGACGTCCAGGCTGCGATCGACTCGATCAAGGTCGGCGCCTGAGCACTCCGTACCACCACCGAGGCCGGTCCCGCCCATATTTGGGCGGGGCCGGCCACCGGCACTTGCCCCCGGTGCACGATTCCGAGGGGCTCGTATTCTTGAAAGATTCGCGAACTCGCCTGACGGAGCCTCTGTGACGATCAGCACGAACCGCACGAGACCGGACCAGCCGCCGCCACCGGCCGAGCCGGCCACGCGGCCCCGCCGTTCGATGGAGGGGTTCGCCGGTCGGACGTTCCGGTGGTCCGCCACGGGTGCCGGGGCGCTCATCCTTGCGGTCCTCGCGGCCGTCGCGGTGTTCCTCGTCCTGAAGGCCTGGCCGGCGATGACGGCGAATGCGAGCGTGCTCGCCGAGAACGTCAACTGGTTCCCCAAGGGCGAGAACCTGCTGCAGTTCGTCGGGCCGCTCGTCTTCGGCACGCTGCTCGCCGCCGCCATCGCGCTCGTGATCGCGATGCCGCTCGCGATCGGCATCGGCCTGTTCATCTCGCACTACGCGCCGCGGCGCCTCGCGAGCGGCCTGGGCTACGTGATCGACCTGCTCGCGGCGATCCCGAGCGTCGTCTACGGCCTGTGGGGCGGGCTGGCGCTCGTGCCGACGCTGTTCCCGATCTGGTCGTGGCTCAGCAAGCACCTCGGGTTCATCCCGCTGTTCAAGGGGCCGGCGTCCGACCCGCCGCGGGTCATCCTCAGCGTCGGGATCGTGCTCGCGGTGATGATCCTGCCGATCATCACCGCCGTCTGCCGCGAGGTCTTCCTGCAGGCGCCGCGCCTGCACGAGGAGGCGGCGCTGGCCCTGGGTGCGACCCGCTGGGAGATGGTCGCGATGGCCGTGCTCCCGTTCGGGCGCTCCGGGATCGTCTCGGCCGCGATGCTCGGGCTGGGCAGGGCGTTGGGGGAGACGATGGCGGTGCTGATGATCCTCTCGCCCGGCGCGGCCTACTCGTTCGACCTGCTCAAGGTCGGCCAGCACCAGACCATCGCGGCGAACATCGCCCTGCAGTTTCCCGAGGCGAACCCGCTGGGCGTCAGCACGCTCATCGCGACCGGCCTTGCGCTCTTCCTCATCACCCTCGCGGTGAACATGGCCGCCCGCGCGATCGTCGCGCGTCGCAAGGACTTCTCGGGGGCGAACTGACATGACCGCACTCACACCGTCCGGCGCAGCCGACCTCGACGCGAATCCGTCCGAGCACACCCGCCTGATGCTCGCCGGCACGGACCGCCGCCGTCGGGTGACCGATCGCGTGATGACCGGACTGGTCTTCACGGCCTTCGGCATCGCCCTGATCCCCCTGGTGTCGGTCATGTGGACCGTCGTCGCCAAGGGCATCGGTCGGTTCAACCTGAACTTCCTCTCGGTCTCGATGCGCGGGGTGTTCGGCGGGATGGACGCCGGTGGCATCTACCACGCCATCGTCGGCACGCTCGAGATCACCGGCCTCGCCGCGCTGATCTCCGTCCCGATCGGGCTGCTCACCGCGATCTACCTCACCGAGTACGGCACCGGGGCGCTCGCGAAGCTGGTCACCTTCTTCGTCGACGTCATGACCGGCATCCCGTCGATCGTCGCCGGGCTGTTCGCGTACGCACTGTTCGCCGTGATGTTCGGCCCGGGCGTGAAGTTCGGCGTCGTCGGCGCGGTCGCGCTGTCCGTGCTGATGATCCCGGTCGTGGTGCGCTCGTGCGAGGAGATGCTCAAGCTCGTACCCAACGAGCTGCGCGAGGCGGCCTACGCCCTCGGCGTGCCGAAGTGGCTCACCGTGATCAAGGTCGTGCTGCGCACGGCCGTCGCGGGCCTCGGCACGGGCATGATGCTCGCCGTCGCGCGCGTGATCGGCGAGACGGCGCCGCTGCTCATCACCGTGGGCGTGATCGACTCGATCAACTTCAACGTGTTCGCCGGGCGGATGATGACCCTGCCCGTGTACGTGTACCGGCAGTACAGCCAGGGGCTCGTGCCGTGCCCGAACGCAGCAGTCACCTGCATCCCGACGATCAACTACGACCGCGCCTGGGCCGCCGCGCTCACGTTGATCCTGCTCGTGATGCTGCTCAACCTCGCGGGCCGGCTCATCACCCGTGTGTTCGCCCCCAAGACCCTCCGCTGATTGAAGGACACCGTGGCCAAGCGCATCGACGTGAAGGACCTCAACATCTACTACAGCGACTTCCTCGCTGTCGCCGATGTCTCCGTGAACATCGAACCGAACTCCGTGACGGCGTTCATCGGCCCCTCGGGCTGTGGGAAGTCGACCTTCCTGCGCACGCTCAACCGGATGCATGAGGTGATCCCGGGGGCTCGGGTCGACGGCAAGGTCGCGATGGACGGCGTCGACCTGTACGGCGAGGGTGTCGACCCGGTCGCCGTCCGCCGGTCGGTCGGCATGGTGTTCCAGCGCCCCAACCCGTTCCCGACGATGTCCATCGCGGAGAACGTGCTCGCCGGGGTCCGGCTGAACAACCGCCGGATCTCCAAGGGCGACGCCGCGGAGCTCGTCGAGTCGTCGCTGCGCGGCGCGAACCTGTGGAACGAGGTCAAGGACCGCCTCGGCCGCCCCGGCTCCTCGCTCTCGGGCGGTCAGCAGCAGCGGCTGTGCATCGCGCGTGCGATGGCCGTGCGCCCCGAGGTGCTGCTCATGGACGAGCCCTGCTCGGCCCTGGACCCGATCTCCACGCTCGCGATCGAGGACCTGATCAGCGAGCTCAAGGACAACTTCACGATCGTGATCGTCACGCACAACATGCAGCAGGCCGCGCGCGTCTCGGACCGGACCGCGTTCTTCAACATCGCCGGCGCCGGCCTGCCCGGCCGTCTGATCGAGGTCGACGCCACCGCGACGATGTTCTCCGCCCCGCGCGAGCGCTCCACCGAGGACTACATCAGCGGCCGCTTCGGCTGAGCCGTTCGAGTGCCCCGTTCTGCAAACTAACGCCCGTTCTGCGAACTCACTGAGTTTGCAGAACGGGCGTTTCTTTGCAGAACGGGGGTTCGCGCAGCGCGGCTGGGGTCAGCCTGCTGCGGGGGTCGGGGAGAGGGTCGGTGTCGGGGTGGGGACCAGGGAGGCGTACTGGGGGAGGGTGCCGTCCAGGACCGGGAGTGAGAGGTGCTCGATCCCGGCGCTCGGGGTGGAGATCGTCACCGGCAGCACCGCGCCGGGCGCGACGCTGACCTTGTCGAGCTCGAGGGGGGCGTCGGCCTTGCTGCCGAACAGGACGGTCGTGCCCGCGGGCACCTCGACCATCGCGTCGCTCGCGCCGTCCGCGGCGAGAGTCACGCTCTCGTCGTCGGCGCCCTTGTTGGTCAGGGCGCCGATCAGGGCGCCGGGCTCACCCTTCGCGGTGGTGACCACGAGCAGGTTCTCCCCGGTGAGGTCGGAGCCGATCGAGACCCGGACGCCGTCGGACGGGCTGTACGGGTGCAGGGACGTGATGGGGCTCATTGAAGAACAGCCGGCGAGCGACAGTGCTGCCAGGCTGAGGAGCGGGACGGTGATCAGGGGAGATCGGGAACCCGATCGGCGGAACGGAAGGACGCGGGCCACGTGGACTCCTCGAGACGGCGCTGCGGGGCGGCGGGGCGGCGGGCGGTTGGGCAGGAAAAGTACTCCCCCACAGCTCGCGCTACTGCCCGCAGCCTAGTGTGCATCCAGGGTGCCCTGCGGACCGACCCGCTGACCTGCGATGACGAACGCCATAAGGCCACGCTGCAGGTCAGCGCCGTGGTAAGATGGATTCCCGCGAAAGGGGACCACAACACATGACTTTCACTGTTGGGGAGACTGTTGTCTACCCCCACCACGGTGCTGCGCTGATCGAAGAGATCAAGACTCGCACGATCCGTGGCGAGGACAAGGTCTACCTCAAGCTCAAGGTCGCTCAGGGAGATCTGACGATCGAGGTTCCGGCGGAAAACATCGACCTCGTGGGTGTCCGCGACGTGGTTGGTCAGGAGGGGCTCGAGCAGGTATTCGACGTCCTCCGGGCGCCCTATACCGAGGAGCCGACCAACTGGTCGCGCCGCTACAAGGCGAACCTCGAAAAGCTTGCGTCGGGCGACGTCATCAAGGTGGCTGAGGTCGTTCGTGACCTTTCCCGCCGGGACGCCGACCGCGGTCTGTCGGCCGGAGAGAAGCGGATGCTCGCGAAGGCGCGGCAGATCCTGGTCTCCGAGCTCGCCCTCGCGGAGCACACCGAAGAGGAGAAGGCCTCGGCCATCCTCGACGAGGTCCTCGCTTCTTGATCATGCACGATCCATCGCCTCGGGCGTCGTTCCTCATGGGGAACGGCGCCCGAGGCGGTTCCGGGTCGGGCCGGCGATGACGACCGCCGCGATCCTGACCGCCGCGGGTGGCGGCAGCCGGCTCGGGCATGTCCTGCCGAAGGCGTTGGTGCCGCTGGCCGGGGTCCCGCTGGTCGTGCACGCGGCCCGGCGCCTGGCCGGATCCGGTGTGGTCGACCTGCTCGTGGTGACCGTGCCCGCGGGGTTCGCCGAGGAGTTCGGGCGCGTGCTCGACGGCGCTCGCCTCGCCCTGCCCGTCACCCTCACCGTCGGTGGCTCGAGCCGCCAGGCGTCCGTCGCGGCGGCCCTGGCCCTGCTGCCGCCCGACGTCGACGTCGTCCTCGTGCACGACGCCGCCCGCTCGCTCGCTCCGGCGTCGCTGATCGCCCGTGTGGCGCAGGCCGTGCGGGCCGGTCACCGCGCGGTGGTGCCGGGCGCCGCGGTGACCGACACGATCGTGCAGGTCGCCCCGGACGCCGACGGCGGTCCGCTCGAGGTGGTGGCCAACCCGGACCGGGACGCGCTCCGGCTCGTGCAGACCCCCCAGGGCTTCGACCGCGCCCTGCTGGACCGGGCACACGCCGCCGCCGCCGCCCGGGCCGGGGACGAGGACCGGTCCGCGACGGACGACGCCTCGCTCGTCGCGGAGCTCGGCGAGGTCGTGCACGTCGTGCCCGGCGCCGCCGAGGCCGTCAAGATCACCACGCCGCGCGATCTCGCGCTGGCCGAGCTGATGCTCGGCGCCGCTCAAGGGGAGACCTCGTGAACGCCCTGCCACGGACCGGGATCGGCGTCGACGTGCACGCGTTCGCGGAACCCGCGAGCGGGCGCCCCAGTGGCCGCGTGCTGGCCCTGGCGGGCCTCACCTGGCCCGGCGAGCCCGCCCTCGAGGGCCATTCCGACGCCGACGTCGCCGCGCACGCCGCTGCCGACGCGCTGCTCTCGGCCGCCGGGCTCGGCGACCTCGGCTCGAACTTCGGCACGTCCGAACCCGCCTGGGCCGGCGCCGCGGGCGTGCTGCTGCTCGCCGAGGCCGCCCGGCGGGTGCGGGCCGCCGGGTTCACCATCGGCAACGTGGCGATCCAGGTGATCGGCAACCGGCCCAAGCTCGGTCCCCGGCGCGCGGAGGCCGAGTCCGCGCTGTCCACCGCGCTGGGCGCCCCCGTGAGCGTGTCCGCGACGACCACCGACGGGCTCGGCCTCACCGGCCGCGGCGAGGGCATCGCCGCGATCGCCACCGCCCTGATCGCCCCGACCCCCTGACCCCGAACACCTGTCAGCCCCACCGCGGCCCATTGACCGCGTAGCGACTGACAAGCCGAGGCGCCAAAACCTTGTCAGCCCCAGCGAGGTCTCTGGCGCGCGCTGGGGCGGCCACGCGGCACGAGGAACATCCGAACGAAAAGTCACGAAAGTGACCAGTAGCGCCCTGGCGGGCACCTTGGCCGGTGCTGATGACGACGGTGATGCCCGGTGGCGGGCCGCTTGAGCGGGGATCCTCGGTCGTGTGCAAGTAACGACCGTCAGATGAGCACAGCCCGCCGGCCGCGACCACTGTCATTTCCCGAAGTCGTCTGCACGGGCGCCTGCGTAGTTGGGGTGCGCGTGCAGAGGAGTGCGGACATTCGGTTGACCGTACTCGTGTGCACAGTCGGCGCTTTTGACCCATACTCCTGTGCGCGACGGCGAGGGTCTGGGATGGATGGCGAACCGGTGGCGGTTGGCGAGCGCGGCCTGCGTTGACCGTGTCCGTTGAGGTGCGGGATCTCGCGGTGCGCTGCGCGGAGGCCATTGGCCCGCTCGCCTGTTCGGGTGTGGCGCTGTTCGGTGTCACGAGGCCGAGGTAGCGCTCCGTTCGAGGTGACGGTAGATCGTGGGCCGGCTGACGCCGAACTCCGCGGCGATCTGCGCGACGGTGTACGCCCGGCGCCCGTCCGGTCCCCTCTCCTCGTACATGCCCCGGGCGAGTTTCACCTGCCGGGGCCCGAGCTTGGGTTTCTGCCCACCAGTGCGCCCCCGGGCGCGGGCAGCGGCCAGACCATCCCTGGTGCGTTCGGACATCAAGGCGTGCTCGAACTCTGCGATCGACCCGAGGATCTGGAAAAACATCCGCCCGAGCGCGGTAGAGGTGTCGATGCCCTGGTCGAGCACCACCAGGTCGACCTTGCGCTCCTGCAGGTCCTTGGACAAGGCGATCAGGTGCTCCAGGGAGCGCCCGAGCCGATCCAGCTTGGTGACCACCAGCTGATCACCAGCCCGGCTCGCCGACAGCAGCGCCTTGTCCAGCTCCGGCCGGCGGGCCAGCTTCCCGGATGCCTTGTCGACGAAGATCTGATCGCAGCCCGCCGCAGTCAGTGCGTCGCGCTGCGCATCGAGATTCTGATCCCGAGTCGAGACACGTCCATAACCCGTCCTCACAGCGAAAGTGTATCGCTGACCCCCG
The DNA here is from genome assembly GCF_036565025.1 of Pengzhenrongella sp. Classification (NCBI taxonomy): domain Bacteria; kingdom Bacillati; phylum Actinomycetota; class Actinomycetes; order Micrococcales; genus Pengzhenrongella; species Pengzhenrongella sp. The sequence continues at coordinate 1,044 of NZ_DATCNW010000392.1, read as the reverse complement.
AGAGCGTGACATAGGCGCGGACACGAGTTGCGTTACAAATCTGACCTGCAGCGATGCCTTCACTTCGAAGGTGTAACACGAACCTTCGTTATCAAGACAGATAGGCAGTCCTGCTGGAACTTCCCCGGTCACGATGTCGCTCAACCCCGTTCCATGGCGCCATCAGGGCTCATAAACTGCTGTCGTGTCCCACTCCGACTCAGCGTCCCGCGTCGTGGCCGCCGCTGCCGACACGGTGTACGCGGCATTCGTAGACCCGGAGGCTCTGCTCCGTTGGCTGCCGCCGGCCGGTATGTCCGGCCGGTTTGAGCACTTCGACGCGCGGCCGGGCGGATCGTACCGGATGGTGCTGACCTACGGCGGCGATTCACCGGCTGCGGGCAAGACCACGGCCGACTCGGACGCGGTGAGCGTGCGGTACATCGACATCGTCCCGGGAGAGCGGGTCGTGCAGGCCGTCGACTTCGACTCGGACGACCCCGCGTTCTCGGGGACGATGCTCATGATGTGGCAGGCAACCGCCGTCGCGGGTGGCACCCGTGTCGACATCCGCGCCGACGACGTGCCCGACGGCATCTCCTCAGAGGACCACGCAATCGGCCCGGCCTCGTCGCTGGCGAACCTGGCTGCCTACGTCGAGAACTGAACGCCGTCGGACCTCGTCCGCGGCCCCATCAGGATCGAGGAACATCCGATCCGACAGTTGCAGAAGAGCGCGGGCATCTGTGCAGACGACCTCGGTCATCGACGCCCAGGCCGTCCTCCGCGAGCTTCTCGGCCATTCGCTCCAAGGACGCTAACTCCGTCGACGGTCCGGGGCGCGGTCTGCCGCACCCCCGGACCGCGGGGAGACGGTGTGCAGAGGACTTCGGACATCTGTGCAGAGGACTTCGGAAATCGACAGTGGCGTTGACCGACGCCAAGCAGCCGATCAAGGACGTCGCGGCAGCGTTCGCGATGACCGCGACCTACGTGTCGATGTTGCGGACGCGGGCTCGCGCTCTGGGTTCGGCTGGGTTGGTCCGCCGCCTTGGCCGCCCGCCC
>NZ_DATCNW010000391.1:0-8354 GCF_036565025.1 Pengzhenrongella sp. | reverse complement strand
GTCCTATAGGACGTCAACGCTCGGACGTTAGCGGGGTTTTCTGCGTCAGGACTGGGGCGGGGCGGGGGGCTGGGTCGGGGTGTCCGACGGCGGGCTGACCGGGGGCGCGGTCGGCGCGGCCGACGGCGGCGTCGGGGTCGGGTAGGCGGCGCTCGGGTCGGACGGCGGCGTCGGGGTCGGGACCGGCGTCGGGGCGGCGCCCGGCCAGCCCGAGACGACCCCGCCGATCTCGTGCAGCAGCGCGCGGGCCTTGTGCGCCTGCTCGGTCGCGCACAGCACCGAGTACGACCCTGCGACGATCTGGCTGGCCGACGTGAAGTCCCGCTTGCCGCCGGTGAACGAGTAGGTGATCACCGAGAACAGCATCCCGAACGCGGCGCCGATCAGGATCGCCGCGATCAGCGGGAAGCTCGCCGATCCGGTGCCCGAGAACATCAGCAGCAGGAGCCCGACGAACAGCCCGAACCAGGCACCCGAGGCGAGTCCGGCCGCCGCGACCCGCGGGTAGGTCAGCCGCCCGGTCACCCGCTCGACCATCCGCAGGTCGGTGCCCACGATCGTGACGAGCTGGACGGGGAACGCCTTGTCGGCGAGGTGGTCGACGGCGCGCTGGGCGTCGAGGTAGGACTCGTAGGTCGCGACCTGCTCGCCCTTGGGCAGGGTCGGGACGGCGGGAACTCGGGGGCGGCCGGTGAAAGACATGCATCGATCCTCCCCTACCCGGCGCGCGGCCCGCCAGGCGCGCGCGGTCAGGGCGACCGTCGGCACTAGGCTGACCGCGTGAGCAGCGCAGGGACACGCGTCTTTGTCGCGCGCCTCGCTGGCACGATGGTTTTCGACCCGCTCGGAGACCAGGTCGGGCGGGTGCGCGACGTCGTGCTGCTTCTGCGACCCAAAGGCGTCCCGCGCGCGGTCGGACTGGTCGTCGAGGTGCCGGGCCGGCGCCGGGTCTTCCTCCCGCTCACCCGCGTGACCAGCATCGATGCCGGACAGGTCATCTCGACCGGGCTGCTGAACATGCGCCGCTTCCAGCAGCGCTCGCTCGAGACCCTCGCCGTCAGCGAGCTGCTGGACCGGACCGTGGACTTCGTCGACGGGTCCGGCAGCGCGTCGATCGAGGACCTCGCGATGGAGCAGCAGCGGACCGGCGACTGGCTCGTCACCCAGCTCTTCGTGCGCAGGCACGTGCCGGGCAAGGGCGGGCTGCTGCGCCGCCGCGGCGAGACGCTCGTCGTGGACGTCCAAGAGGTGACCGGGCTCGCCGCGCACGGTGCCGGCGCGCAGGGTGCCGCGCTGCTGCTCGCCGCCTACAACGACCTGAAGCCCGCGGACCTCGCCGACGCGCTGCACGACCTGAGCGTCACCCGGCGCCTGGAGGTCGCCAGGGCGCTCGACGACGAGCGGCTCGCCGACGTCCTGGAGGAGCTCCCCGAGGACGACCAGGTCGCGATCCTCTCGGCCCTCGAACGCGGGCGCGCCGCCGACGTCCTCGAGGCGATGCAGCCCGACGACGCGGCGGACCTGCTCGGCGAGCTGCCGCTGGCCGAGGCGGCCGAGCTGCTCGCCCTGATGGAGCCCGAGGATGCGCGCGACGTGCGCCGCCTGCTCGCGTACGAGGACGACACCGCGGGTGGTCTGATGACCACCGAACCGGTCGTGCTGCCGCCCGAGACGTCCATCGCGGCGGCGCTCGCGCACGTGCGCCGGCAGGACCTCACCCCGGCGCTCGCGTCCATGGTGTTCGTCACGCGGCCGCCCGCCGAGACGCCGACCGGACGCTTCCTCGGCGTCGTGCATCTGCAGCGCATGCTGCGCGAGGCGCCGCACGAGTCGATCGGCGGGCTGGTGGAGTCCGACATCGACGTGGTCACCGCGGACGCCCCGCTGATGCACGTCACCCGGCTGCTGGCCGCGTACAACCTGCTCGCACTGCCCGTCGTCGACGCCGAGAAGCGCCTGCTCGGCGCGGTCAGCATCGACGACGTGCTGGACCACCTGCTGCCGGAGGACTGGCGCGAGGCGGACGACCACGAGACCGGATCGGTCCTCCTGGGTGACGAGCCCGATCGGGGCGCGGACCGTGGCTGAGCGCCTCGACACCCCCAAGGAGATCCGGCGCTCGCTGATCCCGAAGATCCAGGTCGAGCGGGACGCGTTCGGCAAGATCGCCGAGGGCATCGCCCGATTCATGGGGACGCCGACGTTCCTCGTGTACATGACGGTGTTCTGCGCGGCGTGGCTCGCGTGGAACTCGCTCGGACCGAAGAACCTGCAGTTCGACTCCCAGGCGCTGGGGTTCACGCTGCTCACACTCGCCCTCTCGCTCCAGGCGTCCTACTCGGCGCCGCTCATCTTGCTCGCCCAGAACCGCCAGACCGACCGCGACCGGGTCGCCGCCGAGCAGGACCGCCAGAACGCGGAGCGCAACCTCGCCGACACCGAGTACGTGGCCCGCGAGATGGCCGCGCTGCGCATCGCGCTCGGGGATCTCGCAACCCGCGACTTCGTCCGCGGGGAGATCCGCAACCTGCTCGAGGAGCTCGTCGCAGACCGGGCCGGAGCGCCCGAGCCGCGGTCGCCGAAGCGACAAAAGTCCAAGTCCCGCGGCGGGGACGCGCGCGTCGAGGTTTCCGGCGGCGAAAGTTCCGGCGGCGAGGACATCCCCTCGTTGTAAGGCGGGCGCTCGCGGGTGACGTCAAGGCCGTGCTGAGGTCAGGTCGTCGGTCTCGGTTCGGTGCGCGCTGGTTCCGTCTCGCTTGTCGGGTCGTCGAGGGAGTCAGCGACGACGCCGTAGGTCGCGTCCTCGTCCTTGTCGGACGCCGACGTGTGGGTCGGCAGCAGGCCGAGGATGCCGCGCATCTTCTTGAGCACCTGGTCCGTGAAGAGCCCGGACAGGCCTCCGATTGCGGCCGCATAGGTGAGCGCCTGCCGGTCGCTGGTCCCGGACGCGTCGAAGAACCCGGCGATGATCGCCAGGTAGAACAGCAGGCCCAGGCCGGCCGAGCTGATCGGCCTGGTCAGGTACCACCACAGGTACCCGCGCTCGAGCGTCTCGTGCCCGGCTCGTGAGGAGAAGGTCAGGCTGAGCACGACGACGCTGCCGATCATCGCCGTGAGCAGCACGATCATCGCCAGGCAGAATTCGGCGGTCGGGGTGAACGACCGGCCGAGGAACGTCGCCCGGACGGTCGCGCCGTCCGCCGCGACGACGACGTTCGAGGCGACCGACCACGCCCACGGGATGATCGCGAGCAGCGCAAGGCCGATGACGAGGAGGTAGACGCCGATGGACCGCCGGAGCCGCTTCGACATCGGCCGCAGCTTCTTCGGCGGGACGGGAGCCGCGGCTGCGTCGGCGTGCTCCCGATCGATGACCTCGGACCGGTCCTTCAGCTCCTGGGCGTCCGGTCGGCCCGCCAGGGCGCTGCGGCTCTCCCTCGCTTGCTGTGCGGCGCCGTCGGCGCTCGGGACGGACATGGTGCGCTCCCTGTTTCGGTGGGTCCCCTTGGTTTTCAAAATCCTCCTCGGCGGCGAGTCGCGCAAGGCCTTCCGGCGGCGTGGTCGGGGGCCTGACGTGCGCGTTCGTTGATCCGCGCAGGGGCGCCTACGCTCCGTGCTCAGCCGACGCGTCGTTCCCCTTTCCGCTGTTGTCGTCCGCCCCGTCGGCCGGGTGCGACCGGAACTCGGATCGAAGGGTGGAGAAATGCGTGGGTAGCGAGAGCGCGACGCAGGATGCGCGACGCCGGTCACGCCGCCGGACGGTCATCGGGCTGGCGGTCGTGGCCGGTCTCTCCGCGATTCTCGCGGCGATCCTGGTCGTGATCGTGCTGGTTTCCGGGTCCGACGACGGCGCCGGCATTGCTCCGCGTCCGTCGCCTGTTCCGCTGTGGCGGACGGTTGGGCCGTTCGCGCTCCTGGCGATCTCGCTTGTTCTCGGCGGCGTCGCGGTCGCCGGAATGGTGCGCGGCAGGCACATCGAGTCCGCGCAGCGCGCGGGCGCGGCGCTCCGGTCATTGACCCGGCACGAACGCAAGCAGGTGCTCAGGCAGATCCGCGGTCAGCAACCTGCGGATCCGGTGCACCTTTCGCTGGCACGAGATGTCGCGCAGTCCCGCGTGGATCAGCGCTTCGTGCTGTTCTCCATCCTCGGCACGGCGCTGGCCGTCGTCGCGATGCTGTTCCTCAGGAATTCGGAGCACAGCCACGTCGTGAGCATTGTCGCTGCGGCGGTCGATCTCCCGGTGCTCGTCGTCGGCGCGCCCCTCGTGATTCGAGAAGTCCGCCGTGCGCGGCGCTTTCTCCGACAGAACCCGCTGCCGGTGATCGAGGACGGCGATGAGCGGTCGTTTGATCCCGACCCGAACCTGACCTCGACGAATGGAGCTGACCGTGGGTAGCGAGGCCGACCGATCTGAGTCCGAGCGCCGATGGAGCGACGCGCAGAGCGTCGTGGACGGGGTCGCGACGGAGGGTGCTCGGCGCCGGTTGCACCGCCAGAAGGTCATCCGGCTCTGGATCCTGGTCGCCGGCGCCATCGTTCCGCTCGCTGTCCTCGCGCTGGTTCTCGGCCTGACCGACCACCACTGGGGGCCTCGGGACACGTCCGAGGTTCCGACCTGGCGGGCGGTCGTCGCGATCTCGCTCATCGGCGTAGGTCTGGCCCTCGAAACCGTCGGAATCGTCCGCACGGTGCGAGCCCGGCGATTGGGTTCCGCTTGGCGCTCGGCGACCGCGGTCCTCACGGGCAAGGAACGCAAGCGACTGCTGAAACAGGTTCGGGGCCAGCAGGTTACCGATCCGGATCGGCTCCCGCTGGCGCGCGATCTCGCGGATTCTCTCGTTGCTCAGCGGCATTTCCTCTTCGTGTGGCTCGGCGTCGCGCTCACGGCCGTTGCTCAGCCGATCCTCAGCAGTCCCCACAGCGATCACCTGGTGACGAACCTGGTGGCCGGCTTCAATGTCGCGCTCTTCGCCGTCGGCACGCCACTCGTGATTCGAGAAGTGAGGCGGGCGCAGAGGTTCCTCCGGCAGAACCCGTTGCCCGAGGCCGCGGAGCGTCCGCCTGTGCCGTGAACGGCGCTACGGCACGAGATTGCGCACCGGACCAACGCGCACGTCGTCGTGCTTCGATGAGTCATGCGCAGTTCTGGAGAGGGCATTCGAACAGTGGCCGGCCATGCACATCAGGCCGTCGTCGTCATGCGGGTTGGTCGTTGACGGATGCCCTTCACCGCGAGTCACATCGCCGCCGTCCTTCCGCTCACGCGGGCGCCGCTGGTCGCGTCCGCGCTGGTGATCGGGAGCATGACCCCCGACCTGCCGTACTTCGTGCCGCTGCCGGTCGGGGCTCCGATGACGCATTCGCTGCTCGGCGTGGTGAGCGTGGACGTCCTGCTCGGGCTGGCGGTCTTCGTGGTCTGGCACGGCCTGCTCGTGCGGCCCGCGCTCGCCGCGGCGCCGGCGTCGTTGCGGGAGCGCTTGTCTGCCGATGCGGTCCGGCGCCTGCGCTCGCGGTTGGCGTCACTGCGCGGGCTGCTGGTCGTGAGCGTGTCGCTGGCGGTCGGGGCGCTGACCCACGTCGCATGGGACGCGTTCACCCACGAGGGCGCCTGGGGGACCGAACGAGTCGCTTGGCTGATCGCGAGCGAGGGTGCGTTCCCGGGGTACAAGTGGGCGCAGTACGCCAGCGGAGTCGTCGGCGCGCTGGTGGTGGCGATATGGCTGGCGCGGTGGTGGCGGCGGACTGCCGGGCCGGCGGTGGAAGCTGGGTTGCGCGCGACCCCGGAGCTGCCGAGGACGGGCGCGAAGCAGCCCGCGGCCGTCGCGGGATTGCCGAGGACCGGTGCGGAGCTGCCCGAAGCCGCCACGAGGTTGTCGACGCGAGTCGCGGCCGGGGCGTGGCTTGCGATCGGCCTCGCCGGGGTTGTGGCCGCCGCGGTGGCGAGCTGGGCGCCGCTCACCGTGCGCGGTGGCCCCTATCTTCGCGACGCGGCCGTCGTTGCGGTGACCCACGGCATTGCGTTCGCCGGCCTCATGACCGTCATCCTCGCTGCGAGCTGGCATTGTGCCGCGGCGTTCCGACGGGTTGACCGGCGCGACGTCGCACCCGGGTAGCGCCGTCCCGCGCCGGAGTTAGAGCTCCTTGTTGCGGAGCAGCGACTTGACTGCGAGATCCCGCCGCAGTCGCGGCTCGGTCAACGCGTCGACGATCACGGCCGCGCCGATCCAGTGCGCACCAGAGTCCTCGACCAGGCCGTGGGCTCCGAGCGCCTGGCCGCCGGTGTCGATCCAGTCGTCCACGAACAGGACGCGCTCGCCCGCCGGGAGCAGGCGCTTGGGAAAGCCCAGCCTGAGGTGTCGGTCGCGGTAGTCCGGCGGGGTGGTCCGGTAGCGCCAGGACTCGCTGTCGGCCGCCGGGCCGTCGTCCTTGCGGATCTCGATGAGGCCGACGCCCAGGTGCGCTGCGACCAACGCGCCGAGCAGCGTGCCGCGGGACTGCGGACCCAGCACGACGGTGGGGCCGGAATCGGGGAAGAGGCCCGCCAACGCCGGCCCGAGGCGCGCAAGCACCGTGGCGTCGCGCCACCAGCCCGTCACGTCGGCCCATCGACTCTCGTCAGTCCGGTCACCCTGAGAGCGATAGGTACGCAGCAGCTCCTCGCGGATCGGGCGAGCGACTGTCGATCGCCGGCGGCGCGCCTCGGCCGCGGCCTTGTTCTGGTCCGTCACCTGGCCATCCTGCCAACGTGAGCCTCGGGGACGCGGGTCATTTTCCGTCCGTGCGGAGCATGGGACTGGTGGGACTGGAGTTGCCCCCGCCGAGCTGCCCGGGCGCCACACAGGCCCCATGAGCACCATGCTCCGCACTGACGGTTCGCAATCGAGCCCGCGGCCCGTCCCCGGCGGCTGCGCGGCCGGGCGGATACGCGGTGCGGAGGGACGCGCGTGGGAACGGAGTTGCACCGAGTGACCCCTGAGGTGTCACATGAGCACCAGGAGCCCCACCAGTCACTCGCGCGTCCCTCCGCACCGCGACCGCCGCAGTCCCGGGTCCGCCGGGCCAGTCCTGGCCCCGGCGCCGACCGCTGCACGGCCCCGATAACCGGCCGCCGGACTGCGCGAACTACCATGGACGCATGCCGACTGTTGCCGATCCCACCGCTCTGACCGACGCCATCCGCGCGGCGCTCGAGACGGTCCAGGACCCCGAGATCCGCCGACCGATCACCGAGCTCGGCATGGTCCGGTCGGTCGACGTCGGGCCGGACGGCGCGGGCGGCACCCTGGTGACCGTCGGACTCGACCTCACGACGCAGGGCTGCCCGCTCAAGGACACCCTGACCAGGGACATCACCGCCGCCGTGATCGCCGTCGAGAGCATCACCAGCGTCAATGTCGAGATGGGCGTGATGAGCGCCGAGCAGCGCAAGGAGCTGCGCTCGATGCTGCGCGGCGGGGTCGCCGAGCCGGAGATCCCGTTCTCCAAGCCGGGGTCGCTGACCAGGATCTACGCGATCGCCTCGGGCAAGGGCGGTGTCGGCAAGTCGACGGTCACCGCGAACCTGGCCGCCGCGATGGCCGCCGACGGCCTTCGGGTCGGTGTCCTGGACGCGGACGTCTACGGCTTCTCCCTGCCGCGGATGATGGGCGTGGAGCTGCCGCCCACCCGCGTCGACGACATGCTGCTGCCGCCGGTCGCGCACGACGTCAAGGTGATCTCGATCGGGATGTTCGTGCCGGCCGGCCAGCCGGTCGTGTGGCGCGGGCCGATGCTGCACCGCGCGCTGCAGCAGTTCCTCACCGACGTGTTCTGGGGCGACCTCGACGTGCTGCTGCTGGACCTGCCGCCCGGCACCGGCGACATCGCGATCTCCGTCGGCCAGCTGCTCCCGTCCGCCGAGATCGTCGTGGTCACCACCCCGCAGGTCGCGGCCTCGGAGGTCGCCGAGCGCGCCGGGTCGGTCGCGCTGCAGACCCGCCAGCACGTCATCGGCGTCATCGAGAACATGTCCTGGCTCGAGCAGCCGGACGGCTCGCGGCTCGAGCTGTTCGGCGCGGGCGGCGGCGCGACCGTCGCGGCGAGCCTCACCAAGACCATGGGGACCGAGGTCCCACTGCTCGCCCAGGTGCCGCTGGACGTCAACCTGCGCGAGGCCGGCGACGCCGGGACCCCCGTGGTCCTGAGCGCCCCCGACTCCCCCGCCGCCCAGGCGCTGCGCGGCATCGCCCGCACCCTGGCCACCCGCTCCCGCGGCCTGGCCGGCCGCCCCCTGGGCCTCTCCCCCGTCTCCCGCTGACCGCTGAAACGCGCCACACCACGCGCAACGTCCGAGCGTTGACGTCCTATAGGACGT
>NZ_DATCNW010000390.1:0-2763 GCF_036565025.1 Pengzhenrongella sp. | reverse complement strand
GTCCTATAGGACGTCAACGCTCGGACGTTGCAGAGGTTTCGGTCGACGCAACGCTCGGACGTTGCGCAAGACTCGGCGGACTTCAGCGCTCGGACGTTGCGGGAGGTTCGGTTCGCCCCGCGCGTCGCGAGGGAGTCGGTGGGGATGGCAGGGTTGCGCGCATGACGCGTGTGGCTGCCATCGACTGCGGGACCAACTCGATCCGACTTCTCGTCGCGGACGTCGACACCGGTGCCGGGAAACTGACCGACGTCGAGCGGCGGATGGAGGTCGTGCGACTGGGCGAGGGCGTCGACCGCACCGGCCGCATCGCGCCCGAGGCGCTCGAGCGCACGCTCGACGCCGCGCGCCGGTACGCGGAGATCTGTGCCGATCTCGAGGTCGGGCGGATCCGGTTCGTGGCCACCTCGGCCTCGCGGGACGCGGAGAATCGCCAGGACTTCATCGACGGCGTGCACGCCGCGCTCGGCGTCCCGCCCGAGGTGATCGGGGGCGAGGAGGAGGCGGCGCTGTCGTTCCGCGGCGCGACGAGCGTGCTGGCGGGCCGGCACCGCGGCCCGTTCCTCGTGGTCGATCTCGGCGGGGGCTCGACCGAGCTCGTGCTCGGCACCCGGTCGCCGGTCGCCGCGTACTCGATGGACGTCGGGTGCGTCCGGCTGACGGAGCGTCACCTGCACGACGACCCCCCGACGCCCGAGCAGATCGCCGCGGCGAGCGCCGACGTGAACGCCGCGCTGGACGCCGCGGCCGCCGTCGTGCCGCTCGGGCGGACGGCGACGCTCGTCGGGCTGGCCGGGACGGTCACCACGGTGACCGCGCACACCCTCAAGCTGCCGACCTACGACCCGGCGCGGATCGACGGTGCGGAGCTTCGGGTCGACGCCGTGCTCACGTCCTGCGCCGACCTGCTGGGGCGGACCCGGGCCGAGCGGGCCGCGCTGCCGTTCATGCACCCGGGACGCGTGGACGTGATCGGCGCGGGGGCCCTGGTGTGGTCCGACATCGTCACCCGCGTGCGTGCGGAGGTCGGGATCGCGGGCGGCAAGCTCTCCTGCGCGGTGACCTCCGAGCACGACATCCTCGACGGCATCGCCTGGAGCATCGCCGACTGACCGCGCGAAAAGGGGCCGCACCGATCTGGTGGAGGGGACCCGCGCGACGTGCATAATTGAGCTTGGGTCACACTTGTGACCGTTCACACGCCTGCAAGGTCCTCCCTGTGCCAACTGAGCCACCCAAAGGTCGCGCACCGAGCATCCGGGATGTCGCACGCCTTGCGGGGGTCTCGCACCAGACGGTCTCTCGGGTGCTCAACGACCACCCGAGCATCCGGGACACGACCAAGGCCCGCGTGGTCCAGGTCATGGAGGAAGTGCAGTACCGGCCCAACCGCGCCGCGCGCGCCCTGGTCACGCGGCACTCGCGCACGATCGGCGTGCTCGCGGCGTCGTCGGCGCAATACGGTCCGGCCAGCGCGATCGCTGCGATCGAGGATGCGGCGAGGGCGGCCGGGTACTACGTCAACACCGCGAACCTGGGCGCCGTCGACCCCGAGTCGATCTCCGGTGCGCTCCAGCACCTGATGGGCCAGGCGATCGAGGGTCTGATCGTCATCGCGCCCCAGGTGCGGGTCTTCGACGCGATCGCACGGATGTCCATCGACGTGCCGTACGTCAGCCTGCAGTCGACCGCACACACCGGTCACCGGGTGCTGTCGGTCGACCAGATCGCCGGCGCCCGCATGGCGACCCGCCATCTGATCGACCTCGGGCACCGCGAGATCATCCACCTCGCCGGGCCGCAGGACTGGATCGAGGCCGAGGCGAGGATGCGCGGGTTCCTCGACGAGATCGACAGCGCCGACCTCCCGACGTACCCGCCGGTGCTCGGCGACTGGACCGCGGAGTTCGGCCACTACGCGGGGCGTGAGCTGCTGAGGTCCCGGGAGTTCACCGCGGTCTTCGCCGCGAACGACCACATGGCGCTCGGACTGCTGCACGCGTTCCGGGATGCCGGGATCGACGTCCCGCGCGACATCTGCGTCGTCGGCTTCGACGACATTCCGGACGCGCGGCACTTCTGGCCCCCGCTGACCACGGTGCGCCAGGACTACGGCGAGATCGGACGGCGCGCCGTCGCGCTGCTGCTCGGGGAAGTCCGCGACGAAGCCGTCGCGGGCAACGACCAGATCCTGCCGGAACTGATCGTCAGAGGCTCCACGGGACCGGCGCCGAACGTCTAGCCTCGTTATACAAGCGTGACTCGGATCGGCTTGACACGACGAGACGGTCGCGGCAATATCAGTCTCAATGTGAACGGTCACATGTGGACAGACCGCCCACGGTTTTTTTCTGTCATGACATTGGGGTCACGCTTGTGAATACAGAGATGCCGCTGCCCGGCAGATTCGCCGTCGTCGTCGCACACGGGCGTAGGGGGAATATCGATGTCGATTGATCACACGATCCTGGAGATGCGTTCGATCACCAAGGAGTTCCCGGGGGTCAAGGCGCTCTCCGACGTCTCCATCACGGTCAAGGCGGGTGAGATCCACGCCATCTGCGGCGAGAACGGCGCAGGCAAGTCGACATTGATGAATGTGCTCTCCGGCGTGTACCCGCACGGCACGTACACCGGCGACATCATCTTCCAGGGCGAGCCGGTCTCGTTCAAGGACATCGGCTCCAGCGAAGCGGCCGGCATCGTCATCATCCACCAGGAGCTCGCGCTCATCCCCGAGCTCTCGATCACCGAGAACATCTT
>NZ_DATCNW010000389.1:0-4723 GCF_036565025.1 Pengzhenrongella sp. | reverse complement strand
GTCCTATAGGACGTCAACGCTCGGACGTTGCGGGGGGAGGGGGGAGGGGGGCGGCTCGGATCAGCCGATCGCGTGTACCGGCGCGGGGAGCGGGACCCCGGAGCCGTCCCGGCGCGGGTCGATCGGCGGCAGGTCGAGCGGCTGGCCCGCCGATCCGGTCGCCTTGGGCGGGGCGAGCCCGACCCAGGCGAGCAGCAGGGCGTCCTCGCCGCGCAGGAACCGGTGCGCGCGCACGCCGCCGGTGGCCCGCCCCTTGGCGGGGTAGGCCGTCAGTGGGGTGGTCTTGACCGAGCCGGGCTGGGTTCCGGGCAGTGCCGCGGCGGTGCCGGCGATCGTCACGACGGCGTAGTCGGCGTCGTCGCCCGTGCCGCCCGCCGTCGTCGTGGCGCCGAAGTAGACGACGCGCTGGCCGGGCGCGAGCTTGATGCCCGCCATCCCGGCGGCCGTGCGGCCCTGCGGTCGCACGAGCGAGGCCTCGAACCGCAGCAGCGCGGCCTCGGAGCTGATCAGGATCAGCTCGTCGGCGTCGGTCACGCTGACCGCGCCGACGACCTCGTCACCGGGTTTGAGCGCGATCAGGTCCCACGAGTCCTTGTTCGGGGGGCCGTCGCCGGGCGCGACCCGCTTGACGACGCCCGACGCCGTCCCGAGCGCGAGGGTCGGTGCGGCGGGGTCGAGCGAGGCGAGCGCAAGCACCGTCTCGCCCGGCTCGAGCGCCACGACCTCGCTCACCGGCACCCCGCCGGACAGGCTCGACGCGCCGTCCGTCGGTGGCAGCGACGGCAGGTGCAGCAGCGGCACGCGCACGATGCGCCCGCGCGTGGTCACCGCGCCGATCTCCCCGCGGGTCGTGGCCGGGACAGCCGTGCGTACGACGTCGTGCTTGTGCCGGCTCCCGGCGCGCGCCGGAGCGCCTGCGTCCCCGGTCCGGGCGAGGAGCCCGGTCGCGGACAGCAGCGCCCAGCACGGACCGTCCTCGATCTGCAGCGAGATCGACGTCTTCGCCGCGGACGGCACCGCGCCGGCGCCGGCCGAGTCGAGCAGGATCGTGCGACGCGGCGTGCCGTGGGCGCGCGCGACGTCGGCCATCTCGTCCGAGACGATCTTGCGCAGCCGCTTGTCGTCGGCCAGGATCGCGGTCAGCTCGGCGATCTCCAGCGTGAGCTGGGCCTGCTCCTTCTCGAGCTCCATCCGGGAGAACTTGGTCAGGCGGCGCAGCCGCAGCTCCAGGATGTACTCGGCCTGCGGCTCGGACAGGTCGAAGACCTCCCGCAGCCGCGCCCGGGCGGTGTCGGCGTCGTCCGAGGTGCGGATGACCTGGATGACCTCGTCGATGTCGACGATCGCGAGCAGCATGCCCTCGACCAGGTGCAGCCGGTCGGTGCGCTTGGCCAGGCGGTGCATGCTGCGCCGGCGCACGACGTTCAGGCGGTGGTCGACCCAGACCACCAGCAGCTCGCGCAGGCCGAGCGTGCGCGGCTGGCCGTCCACGAGGGCGACGTTGTTGATGTTGAACGAGTCCTCGAGCGGGGTGAACCGGTAGAGCTGCTCGAGGATGGCCTCGGGGTTGAATCCCGTCTTGACCTCGATGACCAGGCGCAGCCCGTGCTGGCGGTCGGTGAGGTCGAGGACGTTCGTGATCCCGGTGAGCTTCTTGGCCTGCACGCCCTCCTTGATCTTCTCGATCACGCGCTCGGGCCCGACGAGGTAGGGCAGCTCGGTGACGACGATGCCCTTGCGCTTGGCCGTGACGTTCTCGATCCGGCTGGTCGCGCGCGTGCGGAACTGGCCGCGACCGGTGCGGTACGCGTCGCGCACCCCGTCGAGACCGACGATCTTGCCGCCGGTCGGCAGGTCCGGGCCCGGCACGAACCGCATCAGGTCCTCGAGGGTGGCCTCGGGGTGGCCGACCAGGTACCGCGCCGCGGCGATCACCTCGACGAGGTTGTGCGGGGCCATGTTGGTGGCCATCCCGACGGCGATCCCGGCCGCACCGTTGACCAGCAGGTTCGGGATCGCCGCGGGCAGCACCTCGGGCTGGACCAGCTTGTTGTCGTAGTTCGGGATGAAGTCGACGACGTCCTCGTCGAGCCCCGTCGTCATGACCTGCGCGGCCGGCGACTGGCGGGCCTCGGTGTACCGCGGCGCGGCCGGGCCGTCGTCCAGCGAGCCGAAGTTGCCGTGGCCGTCGACCATCGGCAGGCGCAGCGAGAACGGCTGGGCGAGGCGCACGAGCGCGTCGTAGATGGACGCGTCGCCGTGCGGGTGCAGCTTGCCCATCACGTCGCCGACGACGCGCGCCGACTTCACGTGGGCGCGGTCCGGGCGCAGCCCCATCTCGGCCATCTGGTACAGGATGCGGCGCTGGACCGGCTTGAGGCCGTCGCGCGCGTCGGGCAGGGCACGGGCATAGATGACGGAGTACGCGTACTCCAGGAACGAGCCCTGCATCTCCTGCGAGACGTCGATGTCGACGATGTTCTCGACGAAGTCCTCGGGTGGTCCCGGCGGGGTGGCGGTGCGGCGCGCCATGTGGTGCGGCTCCTTCAGGTGTGCGTGCAGAATCGCGGACGAATGGGGCGTGAGCCTGGCACATTCTCGCTCCTGCGGCCGGGCGCTCGCAGCCAGGCACGCGGTACCGACCCCGTAACCTGGGCACATGGCCTGCCCCGAAGACGTGAGCACGGTCCCGGTGGCGCCCTATCCGGCCGACTGGGAGGCCGACGTCGTGCTGCGCGACGGCGCCGCCGCGCACCTGCGGCCGATCACCCCGAGCGACGCCGCGGCGCTCCAGGCATTCCACATCGGGCAGTCCGAACGCTCGACGTACCTGCGGTTCTTCGCCGCGCTGCAGCGGCTCTCCGACCGCGACCTCGTCCGGTTCACCACCGTCGACCACCACGACCGCGTCGCGCTGATCGCGGTGCAGTCAGGTCCCGGCGCCGCGGGCTCGTCGGCCGCCGAGACGTCGGAACCCGACGAGCAGATCATCGGCGTCGCCCGGTACGACAAGATCGGCCCCGACGTCGCCGAGGTCGCCTTCAACATCGCCGACGCGCACCACGGTCGGGGGCTCGGATCGGTGCTGCTCGAGCACCTCGCAGCGGCCGCCCGCGAGCGTGGCATCCGGCGGTTCACCGCCGAGGTGCTCCCGCAGAACGGGCGCATGATCGCCGTCTTCCGCGAGGCGGGTTACGACGTGTCCCAGACGGTCGACGACGGCGTCGTGACCGTCTCGTTCGACATCGACCCGACGGACCGGTCGCTGGCCGTGATGGCCGACCGCGAGCACCGCGCCGAGGCGCGCAGCGTGCAGGGGCTGCTCGGCGCGCGGACGGTGCTGCTCGTCGGCCAGCGCGACGCGGTGGCCGGCTCGGCCAAGGACCTGCTCTTCGCGCGCGCCTTCGCGACCACGACCTCCGGCGGGTTCGGCGTGGTCCACGTGCTCGGCGCGCGGTCCGAGCACCCGGAGGTCGGCGCGGGAGCCGACGGCGTCGAGGTCCGCTACTGGTCGCGGCTCGCGGACGTGCCGGCCCCGGTCGACCTCGCGGTCGTCGCCCTGCCCGCGCCCGACGTCGTCGCGGTCGTGCGGCGCCTCGCCCCGCTCGGCGTCCGGGGCGTCGTCGTGCTCTCGACGGGGTTCGCCGAGACCGGGGGGGCCGGGCTCGCCCTGCAGCGTGCGCTCGTGCGCGCGACCCACGCGGCCGGGATGCGGCTGGTCGGCCCGGCGTCCTACGGGTTCTTCGACGCGGCCGCCGACCCGCCGGTGAACGCCTCGCTCGCCGAGGAGCTGCCCCCGCCGGGCGTGCTCGGGCTGTTCTGCCAGTCCGCGCCGATGGCGGTCCCGATCCTGGCCTCGGTCGCGAACCGCGCGCTGGGCGTGTCCTCGTTCCTGTCCTCGGGGCACCGCGCCGACGTCTCGGGCAACGACCTCATGCAGTTCTGGCAGGAGGACCCGGCTACCGAGGTCGTCGCGATGATCCTCGAGTCGATCGGCAACCCGCGGAAGTTCTCCCGGATCTCGCGCCGGCTGTCCGCGGTCAAACCCGTCGTCGTGGTCACCGCGGGGCAGTCCGGGCACGTCGTGCCGCCCGGGCACGCCGTGCGCCCCACCCGCTCACCGCGCCGCGCGCTCGAGGAGATGTTCCGCCAGTCCGGCGTCATCCGCGCGCAGAACACGCACCGGATGCTCGACATCTCCCAGCTCCTCGTGCACCAGCCGCTGCCGAGCGGTCGCCGGGTGGCGATCGTGGCGAGCTCGTCGTCGATGGCGGCCCTGGTCGCGGAGGCCTCCGTGTCCGCCGGGCTCGAGCACGGCGGCCGCGTCGTGTGGGTCTCGGAGGACACCGACGACGAGACCCTGCGCGCCAACCTGCGCGAGCTCTACAGCGACGGCAGCTGCGACGTCGTCGTGGTGGTGCACGTGCCGACGGTCGGGGCCGCCTCGCCGCGGCTGGCCCGCGCGGTGGCTCGCGCGGCCGCGGGATCGGGTATCGCCACGGTGGCGTGCATGCTCGGCCTGCACGGCGTGACCGACGCCCTCACGGCGACCGGCCCGGCGGCGCCCACCGAGCTGGCTGCGGCGCCAGGCTCCGACGGGCCCGCCGAGCCCGCGCCAGAGCCCGCGGCCAGGAGCTGGACGGTTCCGGCGTACTCGACCCCCGAGGCGGCCGTCGCCTCGCTCGGGGCGGTCGTGAAGTACGCGAAGTGGCGGGCGGCCGAC
>NZ_DATCNW010000388.1:0-24245 GCF_036565025.1 Pengzhenrongella sp. | reverse complement strand
GTACTCCTCGGTGAGGTCGCACTCCGCGAGCCAGGACTGCGGGTCCACGTGGAACAGGGCCGCGAGGTCGTCGGCGGTCAGCTTCAGGTTCCCCAGCACCAGCGCGTCGTCGGCAGGCAGGTGCCCGACCGGCGAGGACGTGGCGTCCGCGGTGCCCTCGACCCGGCGCAGGATCCAGTCCAGGACGCGCGAGTTCTCGCCGAACCCGGGCCACAGGAACTTGCCGTCGGCGCCCTTGCGGAACCAGTTGACCTGGAAGATCAGCGGCCGGCCGACCTCGCCGAGCGACTCGCCCATCTCGAGCCAGTGGCCCCAGTAGTCGGCCATGTTGTAGCCGCAGAACGGCAGCATCGCGAACGGGTCGCGGCGCAGCGCGCCGACCGTGCCCTCCGCGGCGGCCGTCTGCTCGGAGGAGATCGTGGCGCCCATGAACACCCCGTGCGCCCAGTCGAGGGACTGTGCGACCAGCGGCACGTTGGTCGCGCGGCGCCCGCCGAACAGGATCGCGTCGATCGGGACGCCCTCGGGCGCCTCCCACTCCGGCGCGATGATCGGGCACTGGCTGGCCGCGACCGTGAAGCGCGAGTTGGGGTGCGCGGCGGGGGTGCTGGACTCCGGCGTCCAGTCGTTGCCGCGCCAGTCGACGAGGTGCGCGGGTACGTCGTCGGTCAGGCCCTCCCACCACACGTCGCCGTCGTCGGTGAGGGCGACGTTGGTGAAGATGGTGTGCTCGCCGAACGTCGCGACGGCGTTCGGGTTCGTCGTCTGGCCGGTGCCGGGGGCGACGCCGAAGAAGCCGGCCTCGGGGTTGATCGCGCGCAGCCGGCCGTCCGGGCCCGGGCGCATCCACGCGATGTCGTCGCCGATGGTCTCGACCTTCCAGCCCGGGATGGTCGGGTTGAGCATCGCGAGGTTCGTCTTGCCGCAGGCCGACGGGAACGCGGCGGCGATGTGGAACGCGCGACCGGCGTCGTTGGTGACCTTAAGGATGAGCATGTGCTCGGCGAGCCAGCCGCCGTCGCGCGCCATCACCGAGGCGATCCGCAGCGCGAAGCACTTCTTGCCGAGCAGCGCGTTGCCGCCGTAGCCGGATCCGAAGGACCAGATCTCGCGGGTCTCGGGGAACTGCGCGATGTACTTGGTGTCGCTGCACGGCCAGGCCGAGTCCCCGGGCCCGCCCTCGGCCTGCACGACGCCGGCGGCGTCGACGAGCGGGGCGCCGATCGAGTGCACCGCGGGGACGAACTCGCCGTCGGTGCCGAGCAGCTCCAGCGCGGCGGCGCCCATCCGGGTCATGGTCCGCATGCTCACCGCGACGTACGCGGAGTCGGTCAGCTGCACGCCGAGCTGGGAGATCGGGCCGCCGAGGGGGCCCATCGAGAACGGGACGACATACATGGTGCGGCCGCGCATCGAGCCGGCGAAGACGCCGTCGAGCTCGACGCGCATCGCGGCCGGCTCGCGCCAGTTGTTCGTGGGGCCCGCGTCCTCGGGCCGCTCGGAGCAGATGAACGTCCGGTCCTCGACGCGGGCGACGTCGGACGGCGCGGAGCGCGCCAGGAAGCTGTCCGGACGCTTCTCGGGGTCGAGCCGCAGGAAGGTGCCGCGCTCGACGAGCAGGTCGGTCAGCCGCGTCCACTCCTCCGCGGAACCATCGCACCACTCGATGCGCGCGGGCTGCGTCAGCGCAGCCACCTTCTCGACCCAGGCACGCAGCACCCGGTGCGACGTCGGCGCGGACCCGCCGGGAACCCCCGTCGGCAGCAGGCGGGTGCGGCGAGCGTTCGCCAGGGAATTGTCCAGGAGCGTCATGCGAGCGACCTCTCGAGCGGGTGCAATCTTTGTTGTCGCGCTCAAGCGTCCTCTCAGGTTTCGGAGCTTTCAACGCGGACAGGCGAGAAGATTTGCCGATCTTCATCTAGCGTGAAGGGATGGCCCCCGCGTCTCGCTCCCGTCCGCCCGTCCCGGGCCTTTTGTCCAGTACCGCGCCCGACGGCGACTCCGCCGCCCCGGACGGCGACCCCACCGGAGCACCCGACCTGATCACCCTCGGGCGCCGCATCCGGCACTTCCGCACCGAGCGGTCGTTCACGCTCGACCGGCTCTCGGCCGCCGTCGGGACCGCACCGAGCCAGCTCTCGCTGATCGAGAACGGGCACCGCGAGCCGCGACTGTCCCTGCTGCGCTCGATCGCGGCCGCGCTCGACGTGCCGCTCGCGGACCTGCTGGCCGCGGAGCCGCCGTCCCGGCGAGCCGCCCTGGAGATCGCGCTGGACCGGGCCCAGCGCGGCTCGCTGTACGCGGCGCTCGGGCTCCCGCCGGTCCGCCCGGGCCGCAAGCTGCCGATGGAGGCCCTCGAGTCCCTGGTCGGCCTGCACTCCGAGCTGGCGCGACGCGCCAACGAGTCGATCGCGACGCCCGAGGAGGCCCGCCGCGCGAACACCGAGCTGCGGCTGTGGATGCGGGCCCGGGACAACAACCTGCCCTCGATCGAGGAGCTCGGCGAGGAGATGGTCCGCGCCGCCGGATACACCATCGGCGCGGTCACGCACCGCACCGTCGCCAGGATGGCCGAGCAGCTGGGTTTCACGATCTACCACGTGCGCGACCTGCCGCACTCGACCCGGACCGTCACCGACCTCGCGAACGGGCGCATCTACCTGCCGCCGGCCTCGATCCCCGGCGGGCACGGCCTGCGCTCGCTCGCGCTGCAGGCCATCGCGCACCGCGTGCTGGGCCACGAGCAGCCCGCGAGCTACTCCGACTTCCTGCGCCAGCGGGTCGAGATCAACTACTTCGCGGCCTCGGCGCTGATGCCGCGCAGCGCGGCGCTCGAGTACCTCACCAACGCGAAGAAGGAGAAGGACCTCGCGATCGAGGACTTCCGCGACGCGTTCGGCGTCACGCACGAGGCGGCCGCGCACCGGTTCACGAACCTCGCGACCGCGCACCTCGGCATCCCGCTGCACTTCCTGCGCGTGGGCGACGACGGCGCGCTGTACCGCGGGTACGAGAACGACGGCGTCGGCTTCCGCACGGACCCGACCGGCGCGATCGAGGGCCAGCTGGTGTGCCGGCAGTGGGCGGCGCGGATGGCGTTCACGCGGCGCGACCGCACGACGGAGTTCCACCAGTACACCGACACCCCGAACGGCACCTACTGGTGCACGACCCAGACCGGCTCGACGTCGTCCGGGCAGTTCTCCATCACGGTCGGCGTGCCGTACGCGCACAGCAAGTGGTTCCGCGGCCGCGAGACGACCCGGCGCACCCAGTCGCGCTGCCCGGACGACACCTGCTGCCGCCGTCCCCCGACCGAGCTCGCCGAACGCTGGGCCGACCAGTCCTGGCCGAGCGCGCGCCTGCACAGCCAGACCCTCGCCCCGCTGCCCCAGGGCAACTTCCCCGGCGTCGACGACCGCGAGGTCTACGCCTTCCTGGAACAGCACGCCACCACCTGACCCGGTCCCCCCCGCGACGACCCCACACCCGGTTCTGCAAACTAACGCGCGTTCTGCGAACTCCGGGAGTTCGCAGAACCGGGGTTAGTTCGCAGAACAAGGGAGGACGGGCGGGGCCAGGGTCAGCCGAGGAGGGTCGCGACGGACGATCGTTGTCTCGCAGCCCGGTCGACGCCGATCGGGTGGCCGACGTGCCTGGGGGTATCGCTGGGTGTATCGCTGGGTGTATCGAACGTGGACCCCTTGGTGCACTTTGGCTGCACCCAGCGATACCCCCAGCCCCTTCAAACGGCGAACTGGCGTCGGTCATCGAGCGATCCGGCCCACCACCTGCCCCCGAACGTGTCAGCCCCGGCGCGCTCTCTACACCGCGCTGGGACCGACACGTGCACGCACCTCAGACCTGTCAGCCCCAGCGCGCGGTAGGGCCCGCGCTGGGGCTGACACGTCGAGGGGGCGGGTCAGTCCAGGAGGTCGTGGCGGACGATGGTGGCCTCGCGGTCGGGGCCGACGCCGATCGACGACATCCGGGTGCCGCTCATCTTCTCGAGCGCGAGGACGTAGTTCTGCGCGTTCAGCGGCAGGTCCTCGAACACGCGGGCGCCGGTGATGTCCTCGGTCCAGCCGTCGAACTCTTCGTAGATCGGCGTCGCATGGTGGAAGTCGCTCTGGTCGGCCGGCATCTCGTCGTGCCGCACCCCGTCAACGTCGTACGCGACGCAGACCGGGATCGTGGGCAGGCCGGTCAGCACGTCGAGCTTGGTGAGCACGAAGTCGGTGAGCCCGTTGACCCGACCCGCGTAGCGCG
The DNA here is from genome assembly GCF_036565025.1 of Pengzhenrongella sp. Classification (NCBI taxonomy): domain Bacteria; kingdom Bacillati; phylum Actinomycetota; class Actinomycetes; order Micrococcales; genus Pengzhenrongella; species Pengzhenrongella sp. The sequence goes on along the minus strand of NZ_DATCNW010000388.1, from coordinate 19,976 downwards.
CGACGACGGCGTCGTACCAGCCGCAGCGACGCGAGCGCCCGGTGGTCACGCCGTACTCGCCGCCGGTCACCCGCAGGAACTCGCCCATGTCGTCGAGCAGCTCGGTCGGGAACGGGCCCTCGCCGACCCGGGTCGCGTACGCCTTGACGACGCCGACGACGCGGTCGATGCGCGTCGGCCCGACCCCGGAGCCGGTGCACGCCCCGCCCGCGGTCGCGTTGGAGGACGTGACGAACGGGTAGGTGCCGTGGTCGACGTCGAGCATGGTGGCCTGACCGGCCTCGAAGACGACGATCTTGCCGTCGTCGAGCGCCCGGTTGATCACCAGCGAGGTGTCCGTGACCATGGGTCGCAGCCGCTCGGCGAACATGAGCAGGTTCTCGACGGTCTCGTCGACCGTGATGGCGCGGCGGTTGAAGACCTTGACCAGCAGCTGGTTCTTCTGGTCGAGGGCGCCGGCGACCTTCTGCCGCAGGATGTTCTCGTCGAACAGGTCCTGCACGCGGATCCCGACGCGGCTGATCTTGTCCGCGTAGGTCGGCCCGATGCCGCGGCCGGTCGTGCCGATCTTGCGGCTGCCGAGGAAGCGCTCGGTGACCTTGTCGAGCGTGCGGTTGTACGGCGCGATCAGGTGCGCGTCGCTCGAGACCAGCAGGCGGCTGACGTCCACGCCGCGCGCGATCAGCGCGTCGATCTCCTGGAACAGGACCTCGATGTCGATCACGACACCGTTGCCGATCACCGGCGTCACTCCGGGGGAGAGGATTCCGGACGGCAGCAGGTGCAGCGCGTACTTCTCCGTCCCGATCACCACCGTGTGTCCCGCGTTGTTCCCGCCGTTGAACTTCACGACGTAGTCCGCGCGCGACCCGAGCTGATCGGTCGCCTTGCCCTTGCCTTCGTCGCCCCACTGGGCACCGATGACTACGACGGCTGGCATCTGATTCCCACTCTCGCCTGCCTCGAGGACTGGCTCACGGTTGGAACCGCAGCAGCCGGGCGCGGGCGGCAGTGGCCCGGGCACCCCGCGAAAGGCTACCCGAGCGTGCGGGCCCGGCTACCGGACCCGGAGCGCCTCGACCGCCTCGGACGTCGTTCCGGAGTCGACCAGGAACCCGGCGCAGCGCTTCGCCTCGGGCGTCTCGCCGATCGCCGCGGCGGCCTGGGACAGCGCGAGCAGCGCGCGCAGGAACCCCTGGTTCGGCTCGTGGTCGACCGGGATCGGGCCCTGGCCGCGCCAGCCCGCACCGCGCAGCGCGTCGAGCCCGCGGTGGTACCCGGTCCGCGCGTAGGCGTAGGCCGCGACCGGGTCGGACGCACCGTAGGGCAAGGTGAGCGCCTCCTCCGCGAGCAGGGCCCAGAGGTACGACGACGACGGCTCGAGCCGGACGGCGTCGCGCACGGCAGTACCGTTCGCGAGCGCGAGGCGAGCCCGCGTGTCGGCGTGGCCGACGGGGAGCAGGACCGGGTCGGGTCCGTTGAGCAGCGATCTGGACGGGTTCGTGTTGTCGCTCATCGGGCAAGTGTGGCGCACCGGGCTGCCGACCGCTCCGCCATCCAGATCCGCCCGCCCGTCCGCCCGCCCGACGGCGCGGAGTCACGCCCGCGCATCGATCTGGGCGTTTTACGGACAACGGCGGGGTGAATCAATTAGCGTGCGAGAGCGTGCGGACGCCGATCGCCCGGCGCCAAGGGGGAACATCGTGGCAGACACAGACCACCCGGCCGACGACGAGGCCGCCCCGATCGGGGTGCCGGCAGCGAAGCCGGGGCGCTTGCTCGGCGCTGCTGTGCCGTTGACCGACCCCGGGTCCGTGCACGTGATCGTCGGTGCGGTGCGTACCCGGATCGTGCTCGCCGGGGAGATCGACGCCGATCTCGCCGCCGACCTGCACCAGGCCGCCGCCGACGCCGAGAGTGCCGGGCTGCCGATCGAGGTCGACACCCAGCACGTGACGTTCATGGACTCGTCGGGGGTCGCGTTCCTGGCCCGGCTCTCGACCCGGAGCGCCGAGCCGGTCCGGCTCATCCGGGTACCCCCGACGGTCCGGTTCCTGCTCGACGTCACCCGCATCGGCGAGCTGCTCGACGTCGTCGACGAGGCCCCCGACTTCGACCTGCCCCCCAACTGACGCTTGCCCCCGGCTGCCCCCCAACAGCCAAAGAAAAGCCCCCAACAGCCAAAAAACCCCGCAACGTCCGAGCGTTGACGTCCTATAGGACGTCAACGCTCGGACGTTAGCGGGGTGGTGCTGTGCAGGAGCTCAGATCAGGAGATCTTCGTACCGGCCGAGCGGAGCTGCTGGCAGGCCTCGACGAGACGCGCGGCGAGGCCGCCCTCGGCGAGCTTGCCCCAGGCGCGCGGGTCGTACGCCTTCTTGTTCCCGACCTCGCCGTCGACCTTCAGGACGCCGTCGTAGTTCTTGAACATGTGGCCGACGACCGGACGCGTGTACGCGTACTGCGTGTCGGTGTCGATGTTCATCTTGATGACGCCGTTGTCGACCGCCTCGGAGATCTCGGCGGCCGTGGAGCCCGACCCGCCGTGGAAGACGAGGTCGAACGGGTTGACCGAGCCGAGCGAGTCGCCGACGGCCTTCTGGATCTCCGCGAGGATCGCCGGGCGCAGCTTGACCGCACCGGGCTTGTACGCGCCGTGCACGTTGCCGAACGTGAGCGCCGTCAGGTAGCGGCCCTTCTCGCCCGCTCCGAGGGCCTTCACCGTGGCGAGGCCATCGGCGACGGTCGTGTACAGCTTCTCATTGATCTCGGCCATGTGGCCGTCCTCTTCGCCGCCGACGACGCCGATCTCGATCTCGAGGATCGTGCGGGCCGCGACCGAGAGCGCGAGCAGCTCCTCGGCGATGGTGAGGTTCTCCGCGAGCGGCACGGTCGAGCCGTCGAACATGTGCGACTGGAACGTGGGGAGCTTGCCGGCCTTGACCTGCTCGGTCTCGAGCGCGAGCAGCGGGCGGACCCAGGAGTCGAGGTTCGCCGCAGTGCAGTGGTCGGTGTGCAGCGCGACCGTGATCGGGTAGTTCTTGGCGACCTCGCCCGCGTACGCCGCGAGCGCGAGGGTGCCGGCGACGCGGTCCTTGACCGTCGAGCCGGAGGCGTACTCGGCGCCACCGACGGAAACCTGGATGATGCCGTCGCTCTCGGCCTCCGCGAAGCCCTGCAGGGCCGCGGTAAGGGTCGACGAGGACGTGACGTTGACGGCCGGGTAGGCGAACTTGCCAGCCCGTGCGCGGTCGAGCATTTCGTTGTATGCCTCGGGGGTTGCGATGCCCATCGACGGAGCTCCTCAGAAATGGATGGTTGGTTTTCCCCCCGATTCTGACACGTCCGGTGCGAGTCTCGCCGGGACCTGTCAGCCGACGACGGCGTGCTGGGCGATCCAGGCATGCATCGCGATGGCCGCGGCCGCTCCGGCGTTGATCGATCGGGTCGACCCGAACTGCGCGATGTGCAGCACGTCGCGGGCCGCCTCGCGCGCCGCGTCGGACAGCCCGACGCTCTCCTGCCCGAACAGCAGGACGCACTCCCGCGGCAGCGGATACCCCTCGAGCGGCACCGAACCGGGCAGGTTGTCGATGCCGAGCACCGGGATCCCCGCGTCGTCCGCCCAGGTCAGGAGGCCTTCGACGTCGCCGTGGTGCCGCAGGTGCTGGTACCGGTCGGTGACCATCGCGCCGCGCCGGTTCCAGCGGCGCCGGCCCACGATGTGCACCTCGGCCGCGGCGAACGCGTTGGCGGTGCGCACCACGGACCCGATGTTCATGTCGTGCGCCCAGTTCTCGATCGCGACGTGGAACGGGTGCCGGCGCGTGTCGAGGTCGGCGACGACGGCCTCGAGCGACCAGTACCGATAGCGGTCGATGACGTTGCGCCGGTCGCCGCCTGCGAGCAGGTCACGGTCGTAGCGGGGGTCGGTGGGCCACGCGTCCGGCCCGCCGGGCCACGGCCCGACGCCGACCTCGGGCGCGCCGCCGTCGGGCGGGGCACTGTCGGGCGGGGCGTTCTCGGGCAAGACGTTCCCGGGCAGGGTGTTCCCGGGCAGGGTCTCATCGGCCGCTGACGCGTCAGGCGCGGGCACTACGCCACGCCTGGACGATCTTGAGCTTGGTGGAGGTGTGCAGCACGGACCCTTCATACAGCCGCGACCCGAGCACCACGAAAACGAGCGCCGTGGCGGCCTGCACGCCGCGCTCCCAGAATCACCGACCGGCGACCCGCGCACCGCCCGCTCATCGTGGGACGGACTCTCAGGCTGGTCACAACTGCGCCACGTACCCTAGGCGGGTGCTCGATCTGACGGCCCTCGCGGCCTCCCTGCCCATGGCCGGCCCCGTTCACGCCCTCGGGCCGAACTGGATCCAGCCCGACTACCTCATCCAGTCGTTCGGCGCGTACGCGCTGATCGGCGTCTGCATCATCATCTTCATCGAGACCGGCCTGCTGTTCCCGCTGCTCCCGGGCGACTCGCTGCTGTTCACCGCGGGGGCACTGGTCGCCCAGGGCACGCTCCACTTCCCGCTGTGGCTGCTGTGCGTGCTGCTGTTCTCCGCGGCATTCCTCGGAGACCAGACGGCGTACTGGATCGGCCGGCGCGTCGGCCCACGGCTGTTCAACCGGCCCGACTCGCGGATCTTCAAGCAGAGCCACATCGACGAGACGAACAAGTACTTCGAGAAGTACGGCGGCCGCACGATCGTCATCGCCCGCTTCATCCCGTTCGTGCGGACCTACTCGGCGGTGTCCGCCGGGGTCGGCAAGATGAACTACCGGCACTTCGTCGGCTACGACCTCGTCGGCGCGACGGCGTGGGGCGTCGGGGTGACGATGCTCGGCTACGCACTGGGCAACATCACCTTCATCAAGGACAACATCGAGGCGCTGATCGTGCTGCTCGTCCTGGTGCCGGTGATGCCCGTCGTGATCGGGGTCTGGCGCAAGCACCGCGCGGCGAAGGCCGCGCCCCCCGAGGCGAGCGCCGAGCGCGACGTCGTGCAGCCGTGACCCGCGAGATCCACAGCTGGCTGTCCGACATGGACGGCGTGCTGGTGCACGAAGGGCACGCGATCCCCGGCGCACCCGAGTTCGTCACCGCGCTGCGGGACAAGGGCACGCCGTTCCTGATCCTCACGAACAACTCGATCTTCACCCCGCGGGACCTGCGGGCGCGCCTGGCGATGACCGGGATCGACGTCCCCGAGGCCTCGCTGTGGACCTCAGCGCTGGCCACCGCGCAGTTCCTGGACGACCAGGTACCGAACGGCAGCGCGTACGCGATCGGCGAGGCGGGCCTGACGACGGCGCTCTACGAGGCCGGCTACACGCTCACCGACGCCGACCCGGACTACGTCGTGCTCGGCGAGACGCGGACGTACTCCTTCGAGTCGATCACCAAGGCGATCCGGCTCATCCAGGGCGGTTCGCGCTTCATCGCGACCAACCCGGACGCGACCGGGCCGAGCAAGGACGGCGACCTGCCGGCGACCGGCGCGGTCGCGGCGCTGATCACGCGCGCGACCGGGCGTGACCCGTACTTCGTCGGCAAGCCGAACCCGATGATGTTCCGGTCCGCGCTGAACCGGATCGACGCGCACTCCGAGCACACCGCGATGGTCGGCGACCGGATGGACACCGACATCGTCGCCGGCATCGAGGCGGGCCTGGCCACGTACCTGGTCCTCACCGGCTCCACGCGGGCCGAGGACGTCGGCCGCTTCCCCTTCCGCCCCCACCACGTGGTCGACTCCATCGCCGACCTGATCAAGCTCGTCTAACCCGCTCCGAGTTGTCAGCTCGGACCAGCGTGCGCCACGCCCCCGCAACGCCTGACAGCTCGGAGGCGGTGCCGCGGGGGTCAGGCATCGAGCCCGGATGAGTCTCAGTGCATCCCTCAGTGCATCGAGCGTGCACCCCTGGCGCGCGTTGGCTGCACAGAGCGCTGCACAGAGGGAACTTCGGCGCGAATCTGGGTCAGACGTTGCGCGCCCCAGGGACCGCGCAACGTGTGACACGTCGTCAGGGGTCAGTCCTTGGGGGGTTCGGGGGTGGTGAAGCTGACGTTCGGGACCGCGCGGACGGCGGCGTCCTCGGTCTCGAAATACTCCTCGCGGTGGATCGCGAACAGGCGGGCGATGACGTTCGCCGGGAACGTCTCGACCTTCGTGTTCAGGATCCGCACGTTCGCGTTGTAGTACCGGCGCCCGGCGGCGATGCGGTCCTCGGTGTTCGTCAGCTCGCCCTGGAGCTGCTGGAAGTTCTCGCTCGCGCGCAGCGCCGGGTAGTTCTCCGCGACCGCGAACAGGTGCCCGAGCGCCTGGGTCAGCCCGTTCTCCGCCTGGGCCTTCGCGGCCGGGCTCCCGCCGCCGCCGACGGCGGCCGCCCGCGCCGCGGTGACCTCCTCGAACACGCCGCGCTCGTGCGACGCGTAGCCCTTGACCGTCTCGATGAGGTTCGGGATCAGGTCGTGCCGGCGGTTGAGCTCGACGTCGATCTGGCGCCACGCCTCCTGCACGAGGTTCCGCAGCCGGACGAAGCCGTTGTACGTGGTGATCGCCCAGATGCCGGCGATCACGACGATCATCACGACGACGAGCAGCACGAGCGGTCCTACGTTCACGACTACCTCCTGAAATGGCCGATTCGGCAACAGCGGAGCTAGAGCCCCAGGTCGTCGAGGCTGAACACGTAGTAGTACGGCACCCCGAGCGCCTCGATCTTCTCGCGTGCCCCGGTCGCGCGGTCCACGATCACCGCGACGCCGACGACGTCGGCCCCCACCTCGCGCGCCGCGGTGACCGCGGCGATCGGCGACGCCCCGGTCGTGGAGGTGTCCTCCAGCACGACGACGCGCCGGCCCGCGATGTCCGGGCCCTCGACGCGACGCTGCATGCCGTGCGCCTTGGCCTCCTTGCGGACCACGAACGCGTCCAGGTCCTGCCCGCGCGACGCCGCCGCGTGCAGCAGCGCGGTCGCGACCGGGTCGGCCCCGAGCGTGAGCCCGCCGACCGCGTCGACGTCGGCCGTGCCGAGCCCGACCTCCTCGAGCAGGTCGAGCAGCACGTGCCCGACCAGCGGCGCGGCCCGGTGGTGCAGCGTGATGCGGCGCAGGTCGACGTAGTAGTCGGCCTCCTTGCCGGACGACAGCGTCACGCGGCCGCGCACGACGGCGAGCTCGGTGATCAGGTCGCGGAGCTGCTCGCGCGGGGTGGGGGACATCAGGGCAGGATCGGTTCCGGTCACGCGCCCAGGTTACCGACCGGTCGTGGGATCCTCCTTGTTTGTGACCAGCCCCCGGACGACGCCCCGCACGACCCGCACCGCGCCCGACGGCACCGTCTACCGCGACCTGAACGGCAACGGCGTGCTCGACCCGTACGAGGACCCGCGCCTGCCGGTCGCCGATCGGGTCGCGGACCTGCTGGCACGGATGACCCTGGCGGACAAGGCCGGCCTGATGTTCCAGACCGTCATCGAGACCGGCGAGGACGGTTCGCTGGTCGAGGCGCTCGGCACGATCAGCAAGTCCCCGACCACGGTCGTCGTGCGCGACAAGCGGATCAACCACTTCAACGTGCACCGCCTGCCGACCCCGCGCCTCGCCGCGCGCTGGCACAACGCGCTCCAGCGACTCGCCGAGGCCACCGAGCTGGGCATCCCGGTGACCGTCTCGACGGACCCGCGGCACGCGTTCGCCGAGAACTCGGGCGCCTCGTTCGCCGCCGGGTACTTCGCGCAGTGGCCCGACGCGCTCGGCCTGGCCGCGATCGGCGACGTCGACCTGGTGCGCGAGTTCGCCGCGGCGGCGCGCGAGGAGTACGCCGCCGTCGGGATCCGCGCCGCGCTGCACCCGTGCGTGGACCTCGCGACCGAGCCGCGGTGGGCCCGCCAGCTCGGCACGTTCGGGGAGAACGCGCGCCTGACGGCCGAGTTCACCGCCGCGTACCTGGACGGCTTCCAGGGCCCGGGCGGCGCGCTCGGCCCCGGCTCGGTCGCGTGCACCACGAAGCACTTCCCCGGCGGCGGCCCGCAGCAGGACGGCGAGGACGCGCACTTCCCCTACGGGCGCGAGCAGGTCTACCCCGGCGGACGCTTCGAGGAGCACCTGGCGCCGTTCCGGGTCGCGATCGAGCACCGGACCGCGGCGATGATGCCGTACTACGGCATGCCGGTCGGCCTGGTGCTCGACGGCGAGCCGATCGAGGAGGTCGGCTTCGGCTACAACGGGCAGATCGTGACCGGGCTGCTGCGCGAGAAGCTCGGCTTCGACGGCGTCGTGGTGACCGACTGGGAGCTCGTCAACGACAACCTGGTCGCGAGCGGCCAGGTGCTCGCCGCGCGCGCGTGGGGCGTGGAGCACCTGGACGCGCCGGGCCGGATGGAGAAGATCCTCGCTGCGGGCTGCGACCAGTTCGGCGGCGAGGAGTGCCCGGACGTGCTGCTCGGGCTGGTGCGTGACGGCCGGGTCAGCGAGGCGCGCCTGGACGAGTCGGTGCGCCGGCTGCTGCGGGTGAAGTTCGAGCTCGGGCTGTTCGACGACCCGTACGTCGACGAGGACGCCGCCGCGGCCGTCGTCGGGCGCGCCGACCTGCTCGCCGCGGGGCTGAGCGCGCAGAGCCGCTCGGTCACGGTGCTCACCAACGGCGACGTCGACGGCCGCCCGCTGCTGCCGCTCGCCGCGGGCCTGCGCGTCTTTGCGATCGGCCTCTCGCCCGACGACGCCGCGCAGCTGGGCACCGTGGTCGACGACGTCGCGGACGCCGACGTCGCCGTCGTGCGGCTGGTGGCGCCGTGGGAGCACCGGGACGAGATGTTCCTCGAGGCGTGGTTCCACGCCGGCTCGCTCGAGTTCGACGACGACGTCGTCGCCCGGGTGCGCGAGCTCGCCGCGCGGGTCCCGGTGGTGCTGGACGTGACCCTGGACCGGCCGGCGATCCTCACGCCGCTGGTCGGGCTCGCGACCGCGATCGTCGGGTCGTACGGCACGTCCGGACGGGCGCTGGCCGACGCGCTGCGCGGCGCGGTGCGGCCCGAGGGCCGGCTCCCGTTCCAGCTGCCGCGGTCGATGGACGCGGTCCGGGCCTCACGGCCCGACGTCGCGTCGGACACGCCCGACCCGGTGTTCCCCGCCGGGCACGGGCTTAGCTGGTGAGGTGCTCGTTCAGAGCGCCGCGACGCCGTCCGACGACTCCGGCTCGACGTCCTCGAGGTGGTCGGTCGCCTTGCGGTACCTGCCCAGCGCGCGAACGGCCGGACGCGGCAGCATGCGCACGACGCCGGAGACCGCCCGGTAGCGAAGGCTCGGGGTGGAGATGATCACGCCGCGGCGCACGTCCGCGAGCGCGGTCGCCACGACGGAGTCGACGCTCAGCCACGCGATCTCCGGGTAGCCGACGACATTGACGTCGGCCCGCTCATGGAACTCGGTGTGCACGAAGCCCGGGCACAGCACCGTCGCGGTGACCCCGGAGTCCTTGAGCTCGACCGCGAGGCCCTCGGTGAACGACCGCACCCATGCCTTGTGCGCCGAGTACGGGCCCGAGGCCAGCAGGGCGGCGACCGAGGAGACGTTGAGGATCGCCCCACGCCCGCGCGCCGACATCTGACCGGCGGCGGCGTGCGAGAGGACGAGCACGGCCCGGACCATGACCTCCAGCGCGCGCTCCTGGGCGGCGAGGTTGCCGCCCACGAACCGCTTGCCCACCGCGAAGCCGGCGTTGTTCACCAGCAGGCCGATGGGCCGCTCGGTCGCGCGCAGCCGCTCGGCGACGCGTTCGACGTCGTCGCGCACGGAGAGGTCGGCGGGCAGGACCTCCACGCGCACCCCCGCGGCCGCGTGCAGCTGGGACGCGAGGCGCTCGAGCCGCTCGGTGTCGCGTGCCACGAGCACGAGGTCGTAACGCGCGGTCGCGAGCTGCCAGGCGAACTCCAGCCCGAGCCCTGCGCTGGCGCCTGTGATCAGTACGGTAGCCATGGGAGTCAGCCTACGGCGGCGCCGCCGGGCGTGTGCTCGCGCCCACGGGTTCGCCGGTGTTCGGTGACCGTTAGCCTGTGCGCATGCGGCTGGCCACGTGGAACATCAACTCGATCCGCTCCCGGGCGGATCGCGCCCTCGCCTTCCTCGAGCGGACGGGCACCGACGTGCTCGCGCTCCAGGAGACGAAGTGCAAGGACGAGCAGTTCCCGCGCGAGGCCTTCGAGGCCGCGGGCTACGAGGTCGCGACCTTCGGGCACAGCCAGTGGAACGGCGTCGCGATCATCTCGCGCGTCGGCCTGGCCGACGTCGAGACGGGGTTCGTCGGGCAGCCGTTGTTCGCCGCCCCGGGCAAGGACCCGGTCGTCGAGGCCCGCGCGATCGGCGCGACCTGCGGCGGGGTGCGCGTGTGGAGCCTGTACGTCCCGCACGGCCGCGCCGTCGGCGACCCGCACTACGCGTACAAGCTCGAGTGGCTCGCGCGGCTCAAGGAACAGGCCGAGGGCTGGCTGGCGGCCGACCCGGCCGCGCAGATCGCCCTCGCGGGCGACTGGAACGTCGCCCCGCGGGACACCGACGTGTGGGATCTGGCGTTCTTCGCCGAGCAGACCCACATCACCCCGCCCGAACGTGCCGCCTTCGCCGCGTTCGAGGAGATCGGGTACACCGAGGTCACCCGCGTGCACGTCCCGGAGGACCGGAAGTACACGTACTGGGACTACCAGCAGCTGCGTTTCCCCCGGAACGAGGGCATGCGGATCGACTTCGCCTACGCGACCCCGGCCCTCGCGGCCCGCACGACGGCCGTGACGATCGAGCGCAACGAACGCAAGGGCAAGGCCCCCTCGGACCACGTCCCCGTGATCCTCGACCTGACGGACTGATCCCCATGAGCACCCAGCCCCCCTGGCCCGCCGAACCCTCCGAACCCTCCCGGCCCGACGACCGCGACGCGCCGGCTGCACCGCAGGCCCAGGCGCCGTTCGACCCGTACGGCGCGCCACAGGACACCCCGGCCGGGTACCCGGCGCAGCCGTACGGCGCTCCGCAGTACCCGGCGGCGCAGTACCCGGCCGCGGAGTACCCCGCGCCGCCGCCCGCCGTCGCTCCGGGATACCCGCAGTACGGGCCCGCCTACAACTACGGGCCCGGCTCCTACGGCGCTCCGGTCGTACCGACGAACGGTCTCGCGATCGCGTCGCTGATCTGCGGCGTCACCTCGTTCATGGTGGGGATCACCGCGCCGGTCGCCGTCATCCTCGGGATCCTCGCGCTGCGTCAGATCCAGCGGGATGGCACACAGGGCCGCGGGATGGCGATCGCCGGCATCGCCGTCGGCGGCGCCGTGACCGTCGGCGGCCTGCTGATCGTGGTCGCCTACCTCGGGTTCTTCGCGGTGCTGATCGGCACGTCGGGCTTCTCGACCTGATAGGCGAGGGATGCGCATCCGTTCGCCGGCTCGGCCATCCCCGAAACGAATCGGCGGCGTAGAGGCGTAGGACCCGACACACTTCCTTGGGTGACCGACTCTCTGCTCGGGCTTGATGCCATCGACTGGCCAAGACTCCACGATGCCTACGGCAGCGCGGTGGGAACTCCATCACTGCTTCGTCGCCTCGTCGAGCGGAACGAGGCGTCCGAGGCGCTGTACGAGCGCTGGGGCACCGTGTGGCACCAGGGGACGGTCTATGACTGCACTCCGACCGCGGTGGTCTTCACGGCCCGAACGCCCTGCTCGAGACCGGTGCCCGCGTGACCCGGTTGCTCGTGGACGAGCCCGAGTCCCTGACCGGTGCGGGATTGCAGGGGTACGCCAGCGTGGATGCGGAGACCGCGGACTACCTCCCCACCATCGAGGACTAGCCGGTGCGACGCCAAGCAGTCGAACTCGTGCGCGAGTCGAGCGAGCGGGTCGTGTCCGCTCAGCTCCGATAGGCGAGGCCGCCACGCGCAATTCCACCGACGGGCGGGACCTCGCCTCCGACAGAATGAACTCCGTGAAGGCAGACCTGGCAGACGCACAGTGGACAGCCGCCAGCGAGGGCCACCTGACCGGCCCGGACGGCACCCGATTCGTGCGCCGGTCGACGAAGACGAAGCGGCGCACGTGCGATGACCTCGTCGCTCGGGGCGTCCCGGTTGTCCTCTTCTACTTCGCAGGCGGCCAGCTGGACTGGCACGACGGACCCGATGCACTGGCCGTCTGGCAGACCGTGCGCACGGCGGTGACGTCGCAGGAGCCGAAGCCCAAAGGTCCCGTGGAGTGGAACGCCGGGATCTGGGAGTCCGACGAGGGCCCCTCGTTGCTGCTTCTCACCGGCCACTGCTGACCGGGGGCACAGGAGATGGAGATCACCGAGAAGATCGCCCTCATCACCGGCGCGGGCGCTGGCCTCGGCCGTGAGCTGGCGATCGGATTCGCTCGTGCCGGAGCGCACGTCCTGATCGCCGACCTCGATGCCGGCGCAGCCCGCGATGTGGCGGCTCTCGTCCGCGCCGAGGGCACGCGGGCCTGGTCCGTCCAGGTCGACCTGCGCGACGACGACCAGGTCGAGGCCCTCGTGGCCACGGCGACCTCGCTCGGCGGTCCCCAGATCCTCGTGAACAACGCAGGCGGCTGGGGCACCGGAGATCACCAGTTCCCGCTCTCACCGGTCGCCGAGTGGAACGCGGTCCTGGACCTCAACCTGCGCGCACCGATGCTGCTGACACAGCTCTGTCTCGAGCCGATGCAGCGCGCCGGCGGTGGGGTCGTGGTCAACATCGCCTCCAGCGGTGGCGTCGGACACGCCGCCTATGGCTCACCGGAGTACGGCGCGGCCAAAGCCTGCCTGATCCGGCTGACTGCCTGCCTCGCGGATCTCCCCGCCACCCACGGCGTCCGAGCCGCGTGCGTCGTCCCGGACTGGATCGGCCTGGACCGCGCTCACGAGCGGGTCGCGGCGATGTCCGCTGCCGAGCGCGCGGCCATCGCGCCCCTGATCCCGCCCCAGGACGTCGTCGACGCCGTCCTCGACCTCGTCCGCGACGACACCCGGTCCGGCAGCGTCGTCGAGCTCTGGGGCGGCGAGCCAACCCGCCTCGTACCCCCGACCCAGCGCCCCGCTCCCTGAGGGGTGGTCCGCGTCGAACCGAAGCCCACGTTTCGGAAGATTTGGCGCGACAAACGCTCGCATTCTTCCCATTCCTGGCTCGCGGCCGGGCGTCGGCGGCCAGAACGCGGTCGACGCCACCGGCACGCTGGTCGGCGCCACGATGGCCGACGTCGTCAGCTGGTCGATCCTCATCGTCGACGGCGCCGACGTGGCGGCGGCGTACGGGGCCGCCGCCGCGGACCTCGACCTCGAGCGCGACCCGCCGCTGGTGACCGCCGCGATCGTCGCCGGCCTCGGCGTCCCCGGCGCACTCATCGAGCTCACGGCGACCGCGGCGTTGCTTCGGTGAGCGCCGGCTCGGACAACCTCGGCGCCCGGTACGACGCGACTCGGAGCGCAGCCGCAGGACCGTTCAGGGACGGTGGTGGGTGCCGATCGCCTGCGGCAGACCCAGGGCGTCACGCAGCCGCGACGCATCCCGTGAGCGGACAGCGTTGAGGCGGTCGTCCTCGACCTGGTTCTTCACCCACATGTCGGGGTCGGAGTAGCCCGCCATCAGGAAGGTGTCGTAGGCGACCACCGCGTCGATGAAGGCCTTGGCCTGCGGGGCTGATTCGGGGGGAAAGTCGATCTGCTCCAGATCCGCCACGAACGGAGCGTCGGCCTTGGCCTGCGCGAGCAGGTCACACCGGCACAGCGTCAACTTGCGGTCGACGATGGATTTGTCGACCGCGTTCCATGCCGGTTCGGCAGCGTCGATCGCCGCCAGGTAAGCCGCTGCTGCCGACGCGCGGTGTGCGGACACCGCGTGATGGGTGCTCCGATCGGCCGGCCGAACGTGCCCGAGCCCGGTCGAGGCACACCCGGCGAGCGCGATGAGCAGCACCCACACCGATGCTGCCGCCCAGGCTCCGCGTCTTGTCGTCACCAGCAATGTGTCGGCATCCTGTCGGCGATACTTGACCCGCCGGACGGATGAAGGCGCATCCTCACCGCGCCGAGAGCACCAGCCCCGCCGCCGCTTCGTCCTCCGGCCGGTCGACCACGATCGTCTGCCCGTCCTTGACGTCGCCCGCCAGCAGCATCTTCGCCAACCGGTCCCCGATCTCCCGCTGCACCAGCCGCCGCAACGGCCGCGCCCCGTACGCCGGATCGAACCCCTCGATCGCCAGCCACTCGGCCGCGGCCGGGGTCACCTCGAGCGTCAACCGTCGTTCGGCGAGCCGCGCCGCCAGCTGCGCGACCTGCAGATCCACGATCTGCCCCAGCTCGTCCAGCGAGAGCGCGTCGAACAGCACGACGTCGTCGAGCCGGTTGAGGAACTCGGGCTTGAACGCCATGCGAACCGCGCTGAGCACGGCCTCGCGCTTCGAGGCGTCGTCGAGCATCGGGTCCACGAGGAACTGCGAGCCCAGGTTCGAGGTCATCACCAGGATCACGTTGCGGAAGTCGACGGTGCGGCCCTGGCCGTCGGTGAGCCGGCCGTCGTCGAGCACCTGGAGCAGGATGTCGAAGACGCCGGGGTGCGCCTTCTCGATCTCGTCGAGCAGCACGACGGAGTACGGCCGGCGCCGCACGGCCTCGGTGAGCTGGCCGCCCTCCTCGTACCCGATGTACCCGGGCGGCGCCCCGACGAGCCTCGCGACGGTGTGCTCCTGGGAGTACTCCGACATGTCGATGCGCACGACGGCGCGCTCGTCGTCGAACAGGAAGTCCGCGAGCGCCTTGGCGAGCTCGGTCTTGCCCACGCCGGTCGGTCCGAGGAACAGGAACGAGCCGGTGGGTCGGTCCGGGTCGGACACCCCCGAGCGCGCCCGGCGGACGGCGTCCGAGACGGCCGCGACGGCCTGGTGCTGGCCGATCAGGCGCGAGCCGATGACGTCCTCCATGCGCAGCAGCTTGCCGCTCTCGCCCTCCAGCAGCCGCCCGGCCGGGATGCCGGTCCACGCCGAGACGACGTCGGCGACCTCGTTCGCGCCCACCTTGTCGGCGATCATCGGCGCCGGCGCGGGCCCGACGGCGTCCGTGAGCGTCGCGTTCTGCTCGCGCTGCTCGGCGGCGGCGATCTCCTTCTCCACCGCGGGGATCTCGCCGTAGTACAGCCGGCTCGCAGCGGCGAGGTCGCCCTCACGCGCGAACTTCTCGGCCGAGCTCCGCAGCTCGTCCAGGCGCGCCTTGAGGTCCCCGACCCGGTTGTGCCCGGCCTTCTCCGACTCCCAGCGCGCGGTGAGGGCGGCGAGCTCCTCCTTGCGGTCGGCCAGGTCGGCGCGGATCTTGGCGAGCCGCACGACCGAGGCCTGGTCGTCGGCGCGCTCGAGTGCGAGCTCCTCCATCAGCAGCCGGTCGACCGCGCGGCGCAGCACGTCGATCTCGATCGGCGAGGAGTCCAGCTCCATCCGCAGCCTCGAGGCGGCCTCGTCGACCAGGTCGATCGCCTTGTCGGGCAGCTGCCGGCCGGCGATGTACCGGTTGGACAACGTCGCGGCGGCGACCAGCGCGGCGTCCGAGATCGTGACCTTGTGGTGCGCCTCGTACCGCTCCTTGAGCCCGCGCAGGATCGCGATCGTGTCCTCGACGCTAGGTTCGCCCACGAAGATCTGCTGGAACCGGCGCTCCAGGGCCGGGTCCTTCTCGATCCGCTGGCGGTACTCGTCGAGCGTGGTCGCCCCGACCAGGCGCAGCTCGCCGCGCGCGAGCATGGGCTTGAGCATGTTGCCCGCGTCCATCGACCCCTCAGCCGCACCTGCGCCGACGACGGTGTGCAGCTCGTCGATGAACGTGACGACCTGGCCCTCGGAGCCCTTGATCTCCTCGAGCACCGCCTTGAGCCGTTCCTCGAACTCGCCCCGGTACTTCGCGCCGGCGACCATCGCCGCCAGGTCGAGCGCGATCAGCCGCTTGCCGATCAGCGAGTCCGGCACGTCCCCGGCGACCATCCGCTGCGCGAGCCCCTCGACGACGGCGGTCTTGCCGACGCCCGGCTCCCCGATCAGCACCGGGTTGTTCTTGGTGCGCCGCGAGAGCACCTGGACCACGCGACGGATCTCGTTGTCCCGGCCGATCACCGGATCGAGCTTGCCGTCCCGCGCGGACTGCGTCAGGTCCACGCCGTACTGCTCCAGGGCCTTGTAGGTGCCCTCCGGGTTGGGGCTCGTCACCCGTTTCGAGCCGCGCACGGCAGGCAGCGCCGCGAACAGCGCGTCCCTCGTTGCGCCCACGGCCCGGAGCGCCTCACCCGCGGGCGACTGCCCGGCCGCGATCCCCAGCAGCAGGTGCTCGGTCGAGATGTACTCATCGCCCAGCGCCTGCGCCTCGGTGCGGGCGACGTCGAGCACGGCCGACGTCGCGCGGGACGGCGTCGGCCGAGCGACCGCTGAGCCGCTCGCGGCCGGCAGCGCAACGAGTGCCGCCCGTACCCGCCGGCCCAGCGCGCCGCGGTCGACGCCGACCGCCTCGAGCAGGCCGCCCGCGATGCCGCCCTCCTGGGCGAGCAGTGCGCTCAGCAGGTGCACCGGTTCGAGCGCCGGGTTGCCGGCCGCCGTGGCCTGCGCGATCGCGTCCCCCAGCGCCTCCTGGGTCCTGGCGGTGAGCTTGCCGTCCATGGGTCCTCCGGTCTCGCGGTTCGCCTTCGAGTCTGACCCCCGGCAGCGGCCGGCGCTCGGTAATGGCGGCGTGCGATCCGCCGGCGGCGCCATCCGGTCCCGCGGCCTGGCAGGATCGGCACGAAAGGACTGGTGTCGTCACCGCTCGACGCCCGCCGGAACAGACAGGAGCGAGCGCATGCCGATCATCGTCGGGTTCACGACCAAGCCGGAGGGTCAGGCCGCGCTGCGGCACGCCGTCCTCGAGGCGCGCGCGCACGAGGACTCCCTCCTCGTGGTGCACATCGGCTCGGCCACCCACCACGACACGGAGTCGGCGCTCGAGGACGACCTGGCGGCGGCCCGTCGCATGCTGACCGCGGCCGGCGTCGAGCACGAGGTCCGCCAGCTCGCCACCCGCGAGCAGCCCGCGGGGGTGATCGTGGACCTCGCCAAGGAGCTCGACGCGTCGATGATCGTGATCGGGATGCGCCGGCGGAGCCCGGTCGGCAAGCTGCTGCTCGGCGGCAGCATCCAGCAGATCATGCTGGACGCGAGCTGCCCGGTCGTCGCGGTCAAGGCCTCCTGATCATGGCCACGACGATCCGCAGGGCCGTGATCCCGGCCGCCGGGCTCGGCTCGCGCCTGCTGCCGCTCACCAAGGCGATCCCCAAGGAGATGCTGCCGGTCGGCGACAAACCGGTGATCGAGCACACCGTCCGCGAGCTGGTGGCCTCCGGCATCACGGACATCACCATCGTCGTCTCCGGCGGCAAGGGCCTGATCCAGGAGCACTTCCGGCCCAACCCGGCCCTGGTCGACCAGCTGCGCGCCGACGGCAAGGATGCCTATGCCGACGCGGTGCAGGAGGTCGCCGAGCTCTCCAGGGCCGGCCACATCACCTACCTCGACCAGCACGGCCCGTACGGCAACGGCACCCCGGTGCTCAACGCCGCCCGGCACCTCGGCGACGAGCCGATGCTCGTCCTGTGGCCGGATGACGTGTTCGTCGCCGAGGTGCCGCGGGCCCAGCAGCTGATCCGCGCCTACGAGGCGACCAACTCCCCGGTGCTGGCCCTGCTGCCCATGGATCCGGTCGATTCCCAGCGCTACGGCGTGCCCGTGGTCAAGGAGGACCTGGACGCCGGACTGCTGCGCATCTCCGGCCTCATCGAGAAGCCCAAGCCCCAGGACGCGCCATCCGCGTTCGCGGCGATCGGCGGCTACGTCGTCACCCCGGGCATCATCGACGAGCTGCGCGAGCAGACCCGGCGCTGGCACGAGCACCGCACCGGCGAGGTGTACCTGACCGACGCCATCAACGCCTATGCGTCGAGCCATGCGGTCTACGGGCAGGTCATCGAGGGTCGCTGGTACGACACCGGCAACCCGGCGGACTACCTCGTCGCCCAGTTCGCCTTCGCGCTGGCCCACCGCGAGTACGGGCCGGTGCTGCGCAAGCTGGCCCACGAGGTCGGCGACCAGCTCGACGTCGCAACAACG
The DNA here is from genome assembly GCF_036565025.1 of Pengzhenrongella sp. NCBI lineage: Bacteria > Bacillati > Actinomycetota > Actinomycetes > Micrococcales > Pengzhenrongella > Pengzhenrongella sp. The sequence continues at coordinate 1,812 of NZ_DATCNW010000388.1, read as the reverse complement.
GCCTGAGCTGCCGCCCGGCTGCGGCGCACCACGCGCCGCGCCGGCCGGTGCAGCTCCACCGCCGGATTTCGCCCACGCCGACGCCCGCAGTGGCAGCATCGCCGTATGACCCACCTCGTGGCTCCCCCCGCCGTGGACGACGCCGTCCCGGACCTCCTCGGCGCGGGGTGGACCGCCCGCACGATCCACCTGCGGCCCGACGACGAGGGTGAGCCGGTCGCCACGCTCGTGCGCCGCGCCGGACCCGAGCAGCCGACCCGGCGCGCGGTCCTGTACGTCCACGGCTTCATCGACTACTTCTTCCAGACCCACCTCGGGGACGCGTGGGCCGCTCAGGGCTACGACTTCTACGCCCTCGACCTGCGCAAGTACGGCCGCTCGATCCGCGCCGGCCAGACCCCCAACTACGTCACGGACCTGCACGTATACCGCGAGGAGCTGGACGCGGCGGCGCGGATCATCCGCGCGCAGGACGGCCACGACGTGCTCGTCGTGCTCGGCCACTCCGCGGGCGGACTGCTCACGAGCCTGTGGGCGCACGCTCGGCGCGGCACCGGGCTGATCGACGCGCTGGTGCTGAACAGCCCGTGGTTCGACCTCAACCGGCCCTGGCGCGAGCGGGTGGCGCTGACCCACGTGGTCGACGTCGTCGGGCGCCTCACCCCGCGGCTCGTGATCGGCGCGGTGGGTCAGGACTACGGGCAGAGCATCCACCGCGATACCGGCGGCGAGTGGGACTTCGACCTGACCTGGAAGCCGCACGAGGGTTTCCCCGTGCGGGCCGGATGGTTCCGGACCATCCGCCGCGGCCACGCGCGCATCGCCCAGGGGCTCGAGATCGACTGCCCGGTCCTGGTGTGCACCTCGACGGCGAGCGGGCCGTACGACCGGTGGCACGAGGACCTCGGGACGACCGACAGCGTGCTCGGCGTCGAGCAGATCGTGGCCCGCTCCCCGGGCCTCGGCGCCGACGTCACGATCGAGCAGATCCCCGGCGGCATCCACGACCTGGTGCTGTCCGGCCCGGTCGCCCGGCAGCGCTACCTGGACACGGTGTTCGCGTGGGCCGCGACCCACGTACCCGCCGAAACCCCGAACAGCCGCCCGATCGCGAAGGAGCAGCCATGATCCACGAGGAATCCTGGCCCCCGGGAACCCCCGCGTGGTGCGACCTCATCGTTCCCGACCGGGTCGCGGCGCAGCGGTTCTACGGTTCCCTGTTCGGCTGGGAGTACGAGGTCGGCGCGCCCGAGACGGGTTTCTACACCACGGCGCTCAAGCACGGGCAGCGGGTCGCCGGCATCGGCGAGCCGCAGGAGGGCACCAGCCCGCCCGCGATGTGGACGACGTATCTCGCCGTGGACGACGCCACGGCGACCGTCAAGGCCGCGGTCGCGGCCGGCGGGACGGTGCTGATGGAACCCATGGGAGTGCTGGAGTTCGCCGCGATGGCGCTGCTCGCCGACCCGACGGGCGCCGTCGTCGGCCTGTGGCAGTCCGGCGTGCAGACCGGCGCGAACCTGGTCAACGAGCCCGGCGCGATGATCTGGAGCGAGGGCATCAGCAACGACCTCGCCGCGGCGCGGGCGTTCTACGGCACGGTGTTCGGGTACACGTTCGACGACATGTCCGGCGACGGGTGGGAGTACGCCGCGTTCAACGTCGACGGCAAGAACGTCGGCGGCCTCGGATGTCCACCGACACCCCCGAAAGCCCGGACCCCAACCCGGATCCCGCAACCACCTGACCCCCGCCCCTGCCCCTACCCCCTCTATCACCCCGCAACGTCCGAGCGTTGACGTCCTATAGGAC
>NZ_DATCNW010000387.1:0-6803 GCF_036565025.1 Pengzhenrongella sp. | reverse complement strand
CAGCCAGGATCACCCTGGCAGCGTTCACGTCCCGGCCCGCGGTGAAGCCACAGGTCGAGCACGTGAAGATTCGTTGACCCAGTTCGAGGTGCCGCTTGGCTCTCGCGAAGCACCTCGAGCAGGTCATGGTCGTGTACGCGGGCTGAACCAACACCACCGTTCGGCCAGCCCGCAAACCCCGGTAGATCAGCTCACGTTTGGCTGCGCCGATCGCGGCGTCAGCGGCCTTGCGCGCCATGGTGGACTTCGCGAGGAACTTCGGTCTGAAGTCCTCCACGGCGATCAGCTGGTGGGCCTCGACGACCCTCTTGGCCCAGACGCGGGAGTCGTGCTGGACTTGCCGGGCGCCCTTCTTGTGCAGAACCGCCGCCTCGTGGCGCGCACGCAGGTACCCGTTGGACTGCGCCCCGTTCGCGCGGTGCCGGCGCGCCATGCGCCGCTGCGCTTTGGCGAGGGCATCGGCGGACCGCTTTCGATGCTGGGAGTGCGGCAGGTCGAACACGGGGTTCGTCGTGGTCGCGGTGGCGGCGACGCCCCAGTCCACACCGATACCACCTTGGGCCGCCGCCGCCTGTTGGGCTTCGCGGCGCACCACGAACGACGCGTACCAGTGCCCGAGGGAGTCCTGAAAGACGCGGACGCTCGTCGGGGCGCACGGCAGGCCCCTGGACCACACGACCGGGACGGTGACGCCCTTGGCCAGGACCAGGCGCCCGTCCTTCATTGTGAACCCGTTGGTCGTGTACTCGAGGGACGGCAGGGTCTTCTTGTGCGCCTTGAACTTCGGTCGCCCGCGCCCCTCGACCTTGAACGACTGGTCGAGGCTCCGGGCGTAGTTGCGCAGGGTCTGCTGCTGGGCGATCTGCGAACCCTCCCGCAACCAGGCGTGCGCCCCGCGCGCTTCGGTCAGGAGCCTCGACAGCTTCCCGAACGTGGGCTTCGGCCCGATCGTAGACAGGTGGACGGCTTCGTTCCACAGGAACCGGCACCGGTTCCACTCGCAGATCAGCGAGGCCTCAGCCCGCGCGCCCGGACGGAGGCGGTACGTGTACCGAACCGTCTCAATGGGCATAATTCCACCATACCGGCTAGCACTGACGTTCGACCGAAAGGAACCAGCGTGTCGCAAACCAAGCAGAAGCACCCTTACCTCCCCATGGCTGAAGCCAGGGATTTCGTGGGCAAACTCTGATGACTGAGAACCTGTTCGATCTCACCGGGAAGCTCGCCTTCGTGACGGGCTCATCGCGCGGACTGGGCAACGCCCTCGCCCGCGGGCTGGCGAGCGCCGGCGCGAACCTGGTGCTGCACGGCCGCGGCGGCGCGATGCTGGACGAGGCCCGGCGCGAGATCGCCGAGGCCAGCGGGGTCGAGGTGGGCACCGTCGCGTTCGACGTCACCGACGCGGCGGCCGTCAAGGACGGCGTCGCGGCCCTCGTGGCCTCCCATGGTGTCCCGGACATCCTGGTGAACAACGCCGGCATCCAGCGTCGCGCCCCGTTCAACGACTTCGAGCCCAAGGACTGGGACGACGTCGTCGCGACGAACCTGTCCAGCGCGTTCTACGTCTCCCAGCAGATCTCGCGCGGCATGGCGGAGCGCCGGTCGGGCAAGATCATCAACATCGGCTCCGTGCAGGCGATGCTGGCCCGCCAGACGATCGCGCCGTACTCCGCCTCGAAGGGCGGCCTGGTCATGCTGACCAAGGGCATGGCCGCCGACCTCGCGCGGTTCAACATCCAGATCAACGCCATCTCCCCCGGGTACTTCGCGACCGAGATGAACCGCGACCTGTGGACCGACGAGGCCTTCGACAGCTGGGTCGTGAACCGGACGCCGGCCCAGCGCTGGGGCAAGGTGGAGGAGCTCGTCGGCACCCTCGTGTATCTGTCCTCGGCGGCCTCCGGGTTCGTCTCGGGCCAGAACATCTTCGTCGACGGCGGGATGACCTCGGTGGTCTGAGCCGCGCCCGCGCCAACCGCCGTCGTCGTCGTCCCCCCGAAGGAGAACTCGCCATGAAAGCCCTCGTCATCCACGACAAGCTGGACATCCGCGCGCAAGAGGTCCCGACCCCGGAGCCGGGTCCCGGCCAGGTGCGGCTGCGGATGGCCTTCGCCGGCATCTGCGGGTCGGACCTGCACTACTACTTCGAGGGCGCGAACGGCGCCTTCGTCGTGCGCGAGCCGCTGGTCCCCGGCCACGAGATCTCCGGCACGGTGGACCTGGATCCCAGCGGCGCCTACCCGCCCGGCACCCCGGTGACCGTGCACCCGGCCACCTTCGGGGACAGCGAGCCGGGCCTGGAGGACCACCGGCACCTGTGGCCGAACGGCGCCTACCTTGGCAGCGCGTCGACCTGGCCGCACACCCAGGGCGGCATGAGCGAGTTCCTCGTCGTCGCCGCGGACATGGTCCGCGTGCTGCCGGGCACGCTGTCGCTGCGCCGCGCCGCGCTGGCCGAACCGCTCGCGGTCGGCCTGCACGCGATCACGATCGCCGGCGGGGTCGAGGGCAAGCGCGTCCTGGTCTCCGGGTCCGGGCCGATCGGGCTGCTCGCGGCCGCGGCCGCGCTCGCGAAGGGGGCGGCGGAGGTCGTCTGCACTGACGTCCTGCCGGGTCCGCTGCACCGCGCGAAGCTCGTCGGCGCGCACCGCACCGTCCAGGTGGGCACCGAGCAGCTCCCGGAGAGCTATTTCGACGTCGCCCTGGAGTGCTCGGGCGCCGCGCCGGCCATCAACGCCGCCATCCTCGCCGTCCGCAAGGCCGGGATCCTGGTCCAGGTCGGCATGCTCGCCACGGGCACCCACCCGATCGCGCTCGCCCCGCTGATCTCCAAGGAGATCCAGCTGCGCGGGTGCTTCCGGTTCGACGACGAGATCGACGACGCCGTGCGCATCCTCGATGCGACCCCGTCGATCGAACACGTCATCACCCACGAGGTCCCGGCCGCGTCGGCCGCGGAGGCGTTCGCGTCCGCCAAGGACTCCGAGGGTTCGGGGAAGGTCCTCGTGAACCTGTGGCACGCGGAGCCGATCCACTGACCGAGGCCGCCGCAGGACCCGCCCGACTCCGTGGGCGGCACTCCTCAGACGCGGGCGTAACGGGCCCGGGCGAACGAGTAGATGCCGTAGGCGGCGATGCCCAGGGCGACGATCGTGAGCAGGACGGGACCGAACGGCGCGTGGAGCAGGGTCCGCAGCGCGCCGTCCAGTCCCTGCGACTTCGCGGGATTGCGCGTCGCGGCCGCGACCACGAACAGGGCGCCGACGACGGCGAGCGCGATCCCCTTCGCGACGTACCCGAAGCGGCCCGCGCGCACCAGCCACGTCCCCGGGTTCTCGCGCAGGTCGTTCAGGAACTTCGCCGTCGCGCCCTTGACCAGGTGATATCCGCCGACGCCGATGACGGCCAGGCCCACGGCGCCGACCAGGACCCGCCCGAACGGCTTGCCCATCAAGGTGGCCGTGACGTCGACGGTCTGCTTCGAGCCGCTCGACCCCGAGCCGCTCACCACCGCGACCGCGGACCAGGCGAGCGCCAGGTAGACGACGCCCTTGGCCGCGGCCATCGCCCGGGTGCCTGCGTCGCGTCGGGCGACCGCCTCGGCGAGCTGCCACAGGCCCAGCAGGGCGAACCCGACCACGGCGATCCAGAGCGGGAACGCGCCAAGACCCGTGCTCGCGAGCGTGTGCAGGGCGCCCGACTGGTCCGCTCCCCCGCTCGTGTGGAACCAGGCGAGCTGGACGGCGACCCACGCGATCGTCAGATGCAGGACGCCGCTCGCGGCGTACCCGAGGCGCGCGCCGGACTCCAGCACGGGGTTGTCGCCGGCGCTCGAAGCCGCCGACCGGACACCTTTGTTCATGAGACCCACGATGACGCCCCCTTGTCGACCTGCCGGATCAAATCCTTCTCGCTGCGAGACTCTCGCGCAAGCGCAGGTCGTTCGTGGAGACTCGGAGCGACGAAGGGCGCGGACCGATGAGAAAGATCATCCTGATGCTGGGGATATCCCTCGACGGCTTCATCGAGGGACCGAACCGCGAGATCGACTGGCACCTGGTCGACGAGGAGGTGCACCGCTACTTCAACGAGACGCTCGCCCCGATGGGCGCGTTCCTGGCGGGGCGGGTCACCTATGAGCTGATGGCCGGGGTCTGGCCGGCGGCCGACGCCGATCCGGCGAGCCCTCCGTGGATGGCCGAGTTCGCGCGCATCTGGCTGGACATGCCCAAGATCGTGTACTCGAGGACCCTCGGGCGGGCCGACTGGAACACCACGATCGCGCGGGACGTGGTCCCCAGCGAGGTCCTGGCGCTGAAGGCCCAGTCGGGTGGCGACCTGGTCGTCGGCGGACCCGACCTCGCGGCCTCCTTCATGCGGCACGACCTCATCGACGAGTACCGGATCTTCGTCCACCCGGTCGTCATCGGGCGCGGCAAGCCGCTGTTCCCGATCTCCGACTCACGGATGGAGCTCGAGCTCGCCGAGACCCGGACCTTCGGCAACGGGGTCGTCATGCTGCGGTACCGACGCCCGGGCCACTCGACGAGCTGATCAGGCCGGCATCGCGTCGCGGACCTTGGCGGTGTCGACGAACTGTTCGAAGCGGACGATGCGTCCGCCACGCACGACGAAGTGGTGCGCGACCCGAACGTTGATGCCCCTGCCGGTGGCCCTGTTGGTGGCGGTGTAGCGGGCCAGGACGACGACGTTCTCCCCCTCGACGACGTAGGTGTCGTCATGGGCGGTCCAGCCGTCCCAGTCCGCGCCCAGCCGCTCCATGACGGCGGAGGTGACGCCGTCGGGCGTCCGATACGTGCCGGCCAGCGGGAAGCCGGCCATCTCGGTCCATTCGACGTCGTCGGCCAGCGTGGCCCGCAGGGCCACGAGGTCGCCGTGCGCGGAGGCGAGGTACTGGCGCCGCACGACGTCGGCAGGGGAGGCGGAGGTGTGCAGGTCGGAGGCCTCGTTCATGGCGGTCAGCCCCAGGTGATTTCGCCCGTGGCAACCTTCGCGCCCAGCTGGGCGGCGATGAGCATGCCGGCGCCCGGGTAGCGGGCGACGAGCGCCTTGGTGAGCGCCTCGCTGCTGTCGGCCTCGTTCAGCTCGGCCTCGAACGCGGTGAGGTACCCGCGGGTGTACGCGATCGGGCTCGCGTCCAGGGTGCTGGTCGGCAACCGGTGGCCGGGGACGGCGAACGCGGGCTCCAGCGCCGTCATCTCGTCGAGCAGCTCGATCCACGCGGAGCGCGCTTCGACGGTGGCCGTGTCTGCGACCCAGACGTGCTCGTCCTGGAAGAGCAGGACGCCGCCGACGATCGCCCGGTGCTCGGCCTGCCACAGGTAGTGACGGTCGGGCAGGCCGGGGTTGCCACCCCTGAGCTGGAACACGTGGCCCTCGAAGGTGAGGTCGCCGGTCAGCTCGGCCACCTCGACGCGCCGGGTCGGGCGGTTGTTCCCGAGGGCCTCCCAGGCCTTGAGCTTTCCCTCGTACGCGGCCCGCAGGTGCTCGATCACCAGGGGGGTCGCGACGATCTCGGCCTCCGGGAAGGCGTCGGCAATCACCTCGGCGCCCCAGTAGAAGTCGGGGTCGGCGTGGCTGAGAAAGACCGTGGTCAGCACCTTGCCCGAGTCGAGGATCTCGGCGACCAGCCGGTGGCCATCGGCACGAGTGAAGCCAGCATCGATCAGGAACGCCTGCTCCTCGCCGGTGATCAGGGTGGCGGTCTTGTTCTTGGAGCCGAGGGGGAAGTCGAGGTCGATGACCGTGAAGTCGAGGGTGCTCATGGGTCCTTGCTCTCTCTGCTGCAGAACCCGCCTTCCGCGAGCCTGTCGCCTGACACAACAGTGACTGACGTGTCAGGTATTCCGAGAGTCGAGAGCGCCCCTCAGCGCAGGCGGGGTAGCGCGTCGCGTGCCGCCAGGCTCACCGTCCGCAGGTCGCGCGCGAATCGTTCGCGATGCTCCGCGGGCAGCGGGTCGAGGAAGAACCGTTGGACATTCTCCGTGTGCAGGCGGGCGGCCCGCACCACGGTCTCCTCCCCGAGCGGCGTCAGCCGCACGAGCCGTCCTCGGCGATCCTCCGGATCCTCGTCGCGAGCCACCAGGCCCGCGGACTCCATCCGGTCCACGAGCCGGGTCACCCCGCCCGTGGTGAGAACCCGCTCCTGGGCGACCGCTCGCATCGACATTCCGGGCCCGCCTGCCCGGCCCAGGATCAGCAGCACCTCGAACATCAGGTGGGTGATCCCGAACTCCTCCTCGATGGCCCGGCCCAGGATGTACCCCAGCCGGTTCGCCGCCCCCTGCAGCCAGCCGAACGCCAGCACCTGCTCATCGTCCGCCGCCTGCTTGGCCGTCGTGATCTGCGCGTCCTGCTCCACCGACCCACCCTTCTCGCCACTGTCGCGACGCAGACGCGCCGCTGCCCATCATCCCGCGAGCGGCTCTGGCCCGAGTGTTGCCCGCCTCCCGTGCCAGGATCGAAGCCCATGCTCACCATCACGATCGACACCCCGCACGGCCCTGCGGCCGCTCACCTGCACCCGGTGCCGGCACCGCGCGGCGCCCTCGTGCTCGGGCACGGCGCCGGCGGCTCGGTCGCGGCCCGTGACCTGCTCGCGGTGACCACCGCCGCGAACGAGGCCGGCTTCACGGTCGCGCTGGTCGAGCAGCCGTACCGGGTCGCCGGCCGGCGCGCCCCACCGCGCGCGCCCATGCTCGACGTCGCCTGGACGGCGGTCGTGCAGCACCTGCGCCGCACCGAGCTCGGGGAGCAACCGATCGTCGTCGGCGGGCGCT
>NZ_DATCNW010000386.1:0-8977 GCF_036565025.1 Pengzhenrongella sp. | reverse complement strand
GGGGCGCCGCCGATCCGATGCGCTCGCGGACGCCGATCGGGTCGGCCCGCAGCAGCGCCCGCAGCAGCTTCTCGCCGTCACCGTGCCGGGCGAGCGCCTCGGCGTAGCGCAGGTGGGCGTGCGTGTACATGATGCCGATCTCCCGGCCGAAGAAGGTCGCGGCCTCGGCGCGCTGGAACACCTCCATCGGTCCGCCCTGGTACCGGGCCGGCCGGTCGAACAGGTGCGCGCCGTCGGGGCCGAGCAGGTGCTCCTCGAGGGCGGCCAGGTGGGTCGCGGCGGACTCCGGGCTCAGCAGGTCGCCGGAGATCGCGTGGATCATCGGCAGCACACTCAGGTGCAGCCCGGTCAGCTCGTCGGCCGGGTGGACCAGGTGCTCGACCGTGCCGTCGTCGTGGAACAACCCGTATCCGCAGAGCAGGCCGTCCCGCACGAGCACCGCGTCCAGAGCGGCGGCGCTGCGGGCGGTCTGGGCCTCGGCGTCGTCGGCCCAGGTGTGCAGGTCGACGGTTGCCGGTGCGCCGATGGTGCCCGCGGCGCCGGTGCCGTCCGGGTCCAGGCCGCGCAGTGCGCCCGCGAGCGTGCGCAGCGCGTGCACCTGCAGGGTCACCGTCCAGGTCGAGACCAACCGGGCCGCGAGGTCGGGATCGGCCGGCTGCAGCGAGTCGTTCCAGTCGCCGTGGCCGTACGCGGGCAGGGGGCTGCCGGGCACCGTGGTCGCGGCGATGTACGCGAGCGCGGCCCGCAGGTGGTCCAGGACCGGAGCCCCGGGCGTCGGCCCGTGGTCGCCGACGAACGGGATCGACTCGGCGAGCAGGGTCAGGTCCCCGGTCGCGGCGAGGTACTCGCCGACGGCGAGCAGGGGCCAGTACACGACGTCGCCGTGCGCGCCGCTCTGGCCGGCGGCCGAAGCCGGGTCCCAGAACTCGAACGCCTGCGGCCAGTCGCCGCGCGCGTTCTGGGCGCCCAGGATGCGCAGCACCAGGTCGCGCAACGGATCGGTCTGCCCGAGCGCGAGCAGCAACCCGACCGGTCCCTGGCACGCGTCGCGCGTCCCCCAGGCTCCGCCGTTGTACTGCTCGAGCCCGCGCGGGCTGAGGTAGTGCACGAGCGCGTCGTGGCCGAACCACGGCAGCACGGCGTCCAGCTTCTCGAGCTCGGCCGTCCAGCGGGTGCCCCGCGGGACCTGGAGCCGGATCGAGTCGGTGAGCCCGGCCCAGAAGTCCGGCCACGGGGCCTCGCCGAGGCGCTGCGCGGCCAGCCGGGCGGCGGGGACCAGGTCGACGGTGAGCGTGAGGTCGAGCTGGCGGGTCGGGCCCGTGGTCAGGGTCACCCACGGCAGGTCTCGCGTGGCGCCGTCGGCGAAGAGCACGTCGTCGCGACCCACGCTCTCGATCGCGCCGGGTGCCCAGCCGAGCCGGAACGACGCACAGGGGGAGCGGGCGGCGAGCTCGGCGCCGTCGGGCACGCGGACGGTGACGCCGCCGTCGTTCACCGTGAGGACCGGGGGCGCGGGCTCGGCGCCGTCGTCGCCGCCGAAGGCGACCAGGGCCGAGACGAGGGCGCGCACCGGCGGGCCGGAGATGACGCGCAGGCTCACGCGGACCTCGTGGGAGTCGGCCGCGACGACGGACTCGACCTCGAGCAGGCCGCCGTCGTGCGCGTACCACCACCGGCAGGAGTCCGGCGTCAGGGCCCAGGCGCTCGGGACGTCGAGCAGGGAGTACCCGCGCCCCGCGACCCCGGCGGTCTCGAGGAAGATCCGCAGCCCGTACGCGCGGCGCAGGCCGAGGTAGCCGTGCCGGGTCGAGAGCACCGGGTCGCGGCTCGCGTGACCCTGGGTGACCTGGGACGCGAAGATGCCCGCCATCCACGCGGTCGAGGTCAGGCTGGACTCGTCCGGGACGAGCGCGGTCCCGGTGCGCAGGATGTGCCCGTGCGGACGCAGCACCGCGCGCTCCTTGGCGGCGGTCACGACGTGCGTGCCGTCGTCGGTGAAGTACGCCAACGGCTCGCCGCCGGCCTCTTCGAGGTGGTGCCGACCGGGCCCGGAGAGCTCGCTGAGCGCGCCCGGGTCGAGCGGCCGCACCGCGAGCAGCGGGGCCGAGGAGAACAGCGACCCGACGATCGGCGCGGCGTCCGGACCCGCGTCCGGCACAGCGCGCGTCGCGTCCGAAGGTGCCGGCGGGACCGGGCCGAACGGGGCTTTCGCCTCCGGCAGGGCCAGTGCGAGCTCGGCGACGGCGCTGTCCGCGCTGGACGTCGCGGCCCGATGGTCCGGGCGGTAGATCCCGAAGAACCCGGTGCGCAGCGTCTGTGCCGGAGCCAGGTGCTCGACGGCGTCCTGCAGCATCGCGAGCGTGTGCTCGTGCTGCAGCCGGGTGCTCGGCAGCCGTTCGGCGAACAGGCCCGCGGGCACGGCCGACGCCTCGCCGGTCGCGGCGCTGAAGCCGGCGGCGGTCACCGACCGTCCCAGGAGCTGCAACGCATCGGTACCCCAGGCGACCGTCTCGCGCAGGCTGCCCAGCATCAGCCAGGGAACCCGCTCGCCGGGCATGTTCTGGCGCACGGCGAGCGCGACCCCCGCCGAACTCGTCTCGATCGGCGTCACGTCGAGGTACTGCGCGACGTAGTACTCGTTTGTCCGGACCGCCCCGTACGGCGCGAGGGCGACGTCCTGGGTGTGGACCACGTCGACCGCGACCGGGGCGTCGAGGTGGTTGGTGACCTCGACGTGCCAGAACCACGCCGGCTCGTCGTCGGCCAGCACGAACCGGACCCGGTAGGTCAGTCCGCGCCACGCGCCGGACACGTCAGGGCCGGCGCCGGACCACCGCACGGACCCCGGGCTAGCCGGCCCGAGCAGCGGGGTGACCTCGATGCCGGTGGGCAGGTGGACGCGCAGGTAGAGGTTGGCGGGACCCGCTTCGACGTCGTCGGACGGGTAGGCCAGCAGGCTATGCTCCCCGACACCGAACAGGCGCAATGCCGCGCTCTCGGTGAACTGCGCACGCACTCCGCAGGGAGAAGCGACACGCCGCCCGTGGGATTTCCGGGGAACGGCGTCAAGGATCGAAGTCATACGGCAATGCCTACCACAAGAAAAGCAAAACCGACGGAAAATCTCTTCGGGGAAACCGTTCACGGAATGGATGCCCTGGTCGCGGGCCTGCAAAAAGGTGAAAACCTCCAATGTCGGCCGGAACTCTTTGACTCCGGGGAAACTTCGGGCGCACTCTCTGGCGGAAGTCACTCAAAGGGGAGTCACCGATGCGTAGAACCACAGCTCTTGTCGCTGGAGTCGTCAGCGTGCTGCTCGCCCTCACGGCGTGCGCTGCCGGGGGGAACGGCGAGGCCAAGGGCAACAAGGCGGACGGCATGATCGCGTCGCTGAACCTGCCGTCCGACGCGCCGGCCACCGTCGGCGGGCTGGTGAACTTCAACCCGGTCTCGCCGAACGCGCTGACCAAGACGTGGCTGTACGAGTCGCTCCTGGTCCGCAACCGGCAGACCTGCGAGATCACGCCGTGGCTGGCCACCAAGTTCGCCTGGACGGGCGCGGATCACCTGAGCTTCGACATCCGCGAGGGAGTCAAGTGGAGCGACGGCAAGGAATTCACCGCCAAGGACGTCGCCTTTACGCTGAACCTGGGCAAGAAGTACCCGGCGTTTGACACCGCCGGGCTCTGGAATGACACCTTCGGTGCACCCGCGAAGACCGTGACCGCGGACGGCAACAAGGTCAACATCGTTTTCACCGGCAACGCCGCACCCAAATTCGACGGCATCATCAACACGAAGATCCTTCCCGAGCACATCTGGTCGATGGTCGGTGATCCGGCCAAGTACATCGATAAGTTACCCGTCTCCACCGGACCGTTCTCGGTCGGTTCCTACAACGGTCGCCGCCTGGTGCTCGAGCGCCGCGCCGACTACTGGCAGGCCGACAAGGTCAAGGTCAAGCAGCTCGTCCTGGAGGGTGTCTACGACGCTGCGAAGGCGTCCCTCGCGCTCCGCGGCGGCCAGCTCGACGCGTTCTACGGAGAGATCCCGAACCCCGCGAAGACCTTCGTCGCGGCCGACCCCAAGACGAACCACTTCTACTACCCGCCGAACGGCACCACCGTGCTCACGTTCAACCTCGCGCAGAAGCCGTTCAACGACGTGAAGTTCCGGGAGGCGACCGCCTACGCGATCGACCGCGACGAGATGTCCACCAAGGGCACCTACGGGATCATGAAGCCCGCGAGCCAGTCCGGCCTCAAGCTGCCGGCGGCCGTGAAGTTCCTCCCGGGGGCGTTCGACCCCGAGGGCACGGTCACGCCGTTCGACGTGAAGAAGGCCGGGAAGCTGCTCGACGCGGCCGGGTACACCAAGGGCGCGGACGGCAAGCGGACCAACAAGGACGGCTCGCCGCTCGCGCTGACGTTCTCGGTGCAGGCCGGCTGGATCGACTACCAGACGATGGCCGACGTGATCGCGCGCGGCTTCAACGCGGTCGGCCTGAACTCCAAGATCCTTGCGACCGCACCGGAGTCCGTCGACGCGCAGAAGAAGTCCGGCAAGTTCCAGATGCTGTTCGAGTACCTCGACGGCGGCTGCGAGATGGCGAAGAACCTCGGGTCCAAGCTGGCGAGCGACCAGGTCCCGACCACGACGACGATCCTGCCCAACGTCGAGCGCTGGAACGACAAGGCGACCGACCAGCAGGTCAAGGAGCTCAGCGGCTCGGTCGCCGCGAGGGACCAGCGCAAGTACACCGGTGAGCTGGTGACCACGATGATGACGAAGTACCCGGTCACCGCGTTGATCTACGCACCGTCGCGGCTCATCTACCGCTCCGACAAGGCCGTCGGCTGGCCCAGCGACTCCGACCCGTACGCCCACCCCGACGACAAGCTCGTCATCCTCACCCACCTGAGGCCCGCGCCCTGAGCGGTTGATCGAGGCCCGCAGTCCTGGACGAACCCGTAGACGGAAGGGAATGGACTCATGTATTTCGTTCGGCGGATCGGTTTCTTCCTCGCGACGTTGTTCGCGGCGGTGACGTTGAACTTCGTCATCCCGCGGCTGCAGCCCGGCGACCCGGCCGAGGTCATGGTCCAGAAGCTCGCCGGTCGTGGCACGGCCATCGACCCGGCCGCGGTCAAGGCGATGCGGGCGATGCTGGGCGCACCGGACGGCGGCCTGCTCACGCAGTACGGGGAGTACCTCAGGGCGCTCAGTCACCTGGACTTCGGGGTCTCGTACACGTACTTCCCGTTCAACGTGATCGATGTGATCGCGCAGGCGATGCCGTGGACGATGGCGCTGGTCGGGGTCACCCAGATCCTGGCCTTCGTCGTCGGCGTCACGCTCGGTGCCTTCGCGGCGTGGCGCCGCAACACCCGGTTCGACTCGGTCGTCACGCTGGGGTCGACGTTCGTCGGCACCCTGCCGTCGTTCTGGATCGCGCTGATCCTGGTGTTCGTGTTCGGGTACACCCTGAACTGGCTCCCGACCTCGGGCGGCTACGGCGCGTCGACCCCGGGGTGGAACGTCGCCTTCGCGGGCGACGCGATCTACCACTCGATCCTGCCGGCGACGGCGCTGCTGGTCACGGCGCCCATCGGCTGGATCCTCGGCATGCGCAACACGATGATCATGAACCTCGGTGAGGACTACATCCGGCTCGCCAAAGCGAAGGGCCTGCCCGACCGGGTCGTCGCCCTGCGGTACGCGGCGCGCAACGCCCTGCTGCCGAGCGTCACCGGCTTCGCGACCGCGCTCGGCGGGGTGCTCGGCGGCTCGATCCTGGTCGAGACGATCTTCGACTACCCGGGCCTCGGCCGGCTGATGGGCGAGGCGATCGGCAACCGGGACTTCCCCCTGCTGCAGGCGCTGCTGCTGTTCGCCATCACCGGCGTGCTGATCGCCAACCTCGTCGCGGACATGCTCTACGGCGTCCTCGACCCGCGGGCCAGAAAGGACGCAGCATGACCACCGGCATCCTCCCGAGCACCGGGGCAGCTCAGCCGTCGCCCGTCTTCGACCCGGCGTTGCCGCCGGAGTCGAGCCGGCCGCCGCGCTGGACGGCCATCATCTGGAGCAACTCCAAGGCGCGGTTCGGCCTGCTCCTGCTGGGCTTCTTCGTCCTGGTCGCCGTCTTCGCGCCGATCCTGGCCCCGTACGCGCCGGACCGCGCGGACTTCGGCCCGCTGCTCCCGGTGAGCGCCGAGCACCTGCTCGGGACGACCACCCAGGGCAACGACATCGCCTCCCAGCTGATCCACGGGTCACGGGTCTCGCTGCTGGTCGGCCTGTTCGGCGGCTTCTTCGCCACGATGATCGCGCTGGTCATCGGCATGATCTCGGGCTACACCGAGGGCACGATCGTGGATGACGTGCTGTCGTTCTTCACCAACGTCGCCATTGTCGTGCCGGTGCTGCCGCTGATGATCGTGCTCGTCGCATACTCCGAGGTGCGCGGGATCCCGCTGCTCGTGTTCGTCATCGCGATCACCTCCTGGGCCGGGCACGCCCGCGCGAAACGCTCGCAGATCATCACCCTGCGCAACCGGGACTTCGTGACCGCCGCGAAGTTCGCCGGCGAGGGCATGGTGCGCATCGTGTTCCGGGAGATCATGCCGAACATGACCTCCCTGGTCGCGGCCGGCTTCGTCGGTGCCGCCACCGGGGCGATCGGCGCCGAGTCCGGGCTGTCCTTCCTCGGGCTGGGCGACCCGTCCGCGATCTCCTGGGGAACCATGCTGTTCCAGGCCGACCAGCAGGGCGCCGTCGCGCAGGGCCTGTGGGTCTGGCTGCTCGCGCCGGGCCTGACCCTGGCCGCGCTGATCACCTCCCTGACCTTCATCAACTTCGGCGTCGACCTGCTGAGCAACCCGCACCTGAGGGAGGACTGACGCATGGCGATGCTGGAGGTCAAGGACCTGAGCGTGCGCTACGAGCCCAAGACCCACCGCCCGCTCACCGCGGTCGACGGCGTCTCGTTCGCGATCGACGACGGCGAGTTCGTGGGGCTGATCGGGGAGTCCGGCAGCGGCAAGACCACCCTCGGCATGGCGATCCTGCGCCTGCTCGGCAAGCCCGGGCGGATCAGCGGCGGCTCGATCACCTTCGACGGCCACGACCTGACCACGATGAGCCAGGACGAGCTGCGGACGTACCGCTGGCGCGACATCGCCACCGTCTTCCAGTCGAGCATGAACTCGCTGAACCCCGTGGTGGTCGTCGAGGGCCAGTTCCGCGACGCGATCGAGGAGCATTCGGACCTGCGCGGCGAGGCGGTCAGCGCGCGGGTGCGCGAGCTGTTCGACATGGTGTTCATCGATCACAAGTTCATCCGGGCCTACCCGCACGAGCTGTCCGGCGGCATGAAGCAGCGGGTCAACCTGGCGCTCGCCCTGGCGAACCGGCCGCGGTTCGTGCTGCTCGACGAGCCGACCACCGGGCTCGACGTCGTCGTGCAGCGGCAGATCCTGGACAACGTGCGGCGCCTGCAGCGCGAGTGGGGCTTCGCGGTGCTGTTCATCAGCCACGACATCGGCACCGTGCTCGACCTGTCGGACCGCATCCTGGTGATGTACGCCGGGCGGGTCGTCGAGGAACAGGCGTCCCAGGCCCTGCTGCGCGACCCCAGGCACCCGTACGCCAAGGGACTGCTCGGCTCCTACAGCGACCCGCGCGCCGAGACGGTCCGGATCACCTACGTGCCCGGCCGGCCGCCGGACCTGAGCAACAAGCCCGCCGGGTGCAGCTTCGCGCCGCGCTGTCCCGAGCGCATCGCCGTGTGCGGCGCGCTCGAACCCCCGCTCACCACGTACGACGACGGCCGGGTCGCCTGCCACGTCGCCGTCCTGCAGCGCGCGGGCGGGCCGGGCGCCGACCTGCTCGGGCCGCCCACCGTCGGCTTCGCGGGCCCGCAGTTCGTCAAGTCATCGGAGGAGTCGACGCGCGCGCTGCGCGGGGAGGTGCTCGTCGAGGTCAACAACGTCGCTCGCCGGTTCGAGCGGCGCCGGGGCTTCACGAAGACCTCGGTGGACGCGGTCAAGGACGTCAGCTTCGTGCTGCGCAAGGGTGAGGTCACCGCGCTGGTCGGCCAGAGCGGCAGCGGCAAGACCACGATCGCGCGGATGATCACCGGCGTAGACACCCCGACGTCGGGCAGCATCACGTTCCGCGCGGCCGGCCAGGATCGAAGCAGTGACCAGGTCGTCGGCGCGATGCGCGGCAAGGCGCTGCGCGCGTACCGCAGCCGCGTGCAGATCGTCTTCCAGGATCCCTACTCGTCCCTGAACCCGACCCGGACGCTCGAGTACATCCTCACCAGGCCGCTGCGCAACTACGCCGGGATGAACCAGGCGCAGGCACGCGAGCGGGCCGCCGAGCTGCTCGAGACCGTGGCGCTGACCCCGCCGGGCCGGTTCCTCGGCCGGTTCGCGTATGAGCTGTCCGGGGGAGAGCGCCAGCGGGTCGTGATCGCGCGGGCGCTCGCGCCCGAGCCGGACCTGATCGTCGCCGACGAGCCCATCTCGAGCCTGGACGTCTCGATCCGCGCGGAGATCCTGCAGCTGCTCAACAAGCTGGTCCAGGAGCATGACGTCGGCATCCTGTACATCACGCACGACCTGCTCAGCGCGCGGATGATCTCCGACGAGATCATCGTGCTGAACAACGGCGTCGTCGTCGAGCACGGCCCCGCGCTGCAGGTGATCCGGACCCCGCGCGACGCCTACACGCGGCAGCTGCTCGAGGCGGTCCCGAACCCGTACCTGATCAAGGACCCGCCCGCGGTGGTCGCCGAGCCGGTGTGACGGGAGAGCCTCCCCCCGACGTGTCAGACCCAGATCCGCGAGTAGTGGCGGTTCTGGGGCCTCGGTGCTCGTTTCGGGCGCCGTTGGCGGTTTTTCCGTGACGCGACATGGCTGGGTCCCGGCTGTCGCGTCGGGTGGGCGGGTTTCCGGGCCGTGGTTGTGGT
>NZ_DATCNW010000385.1:0-3520 GCF_036565025.1 Pengzhenrongella sp. | reverse complement strand
AGATCCTCGAAGTACGGCGCCAGCTCGGCATTGCGGTCGTCCTCGCTGACGCGGCGCATGACGGTGTTGACGACCTCGCGCATGGGCAAGATCGCGCGGCGGGCCTGCACCAGTGACTTGCGCAGCGCGAACGTCTTGCGCTGCAGCTCGTGGGCCACCCTGGGGTTCTCGTCGAACAGGATGTCCTCGATCAACTCGATCTCGTCGTCGAGCGATTCGACGGCGTCGAAGTACCCGTCGACGATCTCGTCGAGCAGGCCGTGGATGAGCGCGCGCGGCCCGAACTTGATCAGGTCCCCATTGTCCTCCCAGCGCTGCACGACCGCGTCCATGTCGAAGGCGTCGTCCAGCCGGACGGTGACGAAACCGCGCGGCAGGCTGAACGCCGATATGCGGCTCCCGGTCAGCTCACCCGTCTTCGAGTCGTGGGTGATTGCATAGGTCGTCACGAACAGGTGGGTGGCATAGCGAGTGGCCTTCGGCCGCTCGTGCTCGGCGACGGAGTCCTCGATCGCGTGCTGGTCGAGGCTGAGTTCTTCCGCCAGCTGGCGCAGCTTTGCCTCGTCGGGCGAACACAGGTCGGCCCACACCAGGCAGTCGGTCTGCTCGAGGTAGTCCGACACGTCCTCGAACGGGAAGTTCTCCGCCTCGAGCGTTCCGTTGCGCCATACCCGGGTACGGACGTCCAGGCTGGCCATGGGACCAGTGTGCCGTGCGGGACGGAAAACTCACGCAGGCACGGGTAAGTTTCCGCACGTGAAGTGGACTGCGGATCAGCTCCCGGATCTGACCGGGCGAACCGCCGTCGTCACCGGGGCGAACTCGGGTATCGGGTGGTTCACCGTTCGGGAGCTTGCCGGGCACGGGGCGCGCGTCGTGCTCGCCTGCCGCGACGCCGAGCGGGGCAAGCAGGCCGCTGACAGGATCCGCTCGGCTGTGCCGTCAGCCGAACTCGACGTCGCCGAGCTCAACCTCGCGTCGATGAAGTCGGTGCGTGGTTTCGGCGACTCGTGGACGGGCCCGCTCGACCTGCTGGTCAACAACGCCGGCGTGATGGCGCCGCCGAAGCCGGTGACCACCGAGGACGGCTTCGAGCTTCAGTTCGGCACGAACCATCTCGGGCACTACGTGCTGACCGGGCTTCTCCTGCCGGCGCTGCTCGCGTCGCCGGCGCCCCGCGTGGTGACGGTGGCCTCGATCGCGCACCACGGCGGGACGGACCGCGTGCTCGAGGGCAACGCCGGCGAGGGCTACCACCCCCAGCGGACCTACTCGAACACCAAACTGGCCAACCTGTTGTTCGCTGCCGAACTTCAGCGGATGGCCTCGGCGCGCGGGTTGCCGCTCGTCTCCGTCGCGGCCCACCCCGGTGTCTCATCGACCGGACTGGTCGGCGACCCGCAGGGCATGGGCGCCAGCCGGTTCATGCGCACGGTGGCGCCGGTGTTCGTCAAGCTCTTCACGCAATCGGCGACGGCCGGCGCCCGCCCGACGCTGTACGCCGCGACGCAGGCCGAACCCGGCTCGTACACGGGGCCGCAGCGCTTCGGCGAAACCCGTGGGCCCATCGGACCGGCGCGGCTGTCCACGTTGGCGAACGAGGAGAAGCTGGCCCGCCGGCTCTGGCAGGTGAGCGAGGAACTCACCGGCTTCCGTTACCGCTGGTCCTCCGGCGCCTCATCTTCCCCGGCGCCGCGTCCGTAGACTCCGCGTCATGCAGGCGGATCTCGTTCTGGTCGTCGACTACGGAGCGCAGTACGCGCAGCTGATTGCGCGGCGGGTGCGCGAGGCCCACGTTTACTCCGAGATCGTGTCGCACGCCACGCCGCTCGCCGACCTGCTGGCGCGCCGACCCAAGGCGATCATCCTGTCCGGCGGGCCCTCCAGCGTGTACGCGGACGGCGCACCGCAGATCGACCCCGCGCTGTTCACGGCTGGCGTCGCGGTGTTCGGCATCTGCTACGGCTTCCAGGCGATGACGCAGGCGCTGGGCG
This sequence comes from Pengzhenrongella sp., assembly GCF_036565025.1. NCBI lineage: Bacteria > Bacillati > Actinomycetota > Actinomycetes > Micrococcales > Pengzhenrongella > Pengzhenrongella sp. Next base: position 1,526 of record NZ_DATCNW010000385.1, on the reverse strand, counting down.
GCGAGGTCGCCCACACCGGTGGGTCGGAGTTCGGGCGCGCCTCGCTCGTGGTGTCCGAGCCCGGCGTGCTGCTGCGCGGTCTGCCGTCCTCGCAACAGGTCTGGATGAGCCACGGCGACGCGGTCACCACGCCGCCTCCGGGCTTTACCGTGTCCGCGTCCACGCTGGGCGCGCCGGTCGCGGCCTTCGAGGACGTCGCGCGCCGGCTCGCCGGTGTGCAATTCCATCCCGAGGTGCTGCACTCCGAGCACGGCCAGGCGATCCTGCGGCACTTCCTGTACGACATCGCGGGCGCCCGGGCGACCTGGACCGAGGCGAACATCATCGACGAGCAGGTCGCCGCGATCCGCGCACAGGTCGGCGGTAAGCGCCTGGTGTGCGGGCTGTCCGGCGGCGTCGACTCGGCCGTCGCGGCCGCGCTGGTGCAACGCGCCGTCGGCGATCAGCTGACCTGCGTCTTCGTGGACCACGGGCTGCTGCGCGCGGGCGAGGTCGAGCAGGTCGAGCGCGACTTCGTCGCCGCTACGGGGGTGCGGCTCAAGGTCGTCGCCGCCGCGCCACAGTTCCTCACTGCGCTGGCCGGCGTCAGCGACCCGGAGGAGAAGCGAAAGATCATCGGACGTGAGTTCATCAGGGTTTTCGAGGCGGCCGCCCGCGACGTGGTCGCCGACGCCGGTGCGCACGGCGAGAACGTCGACTTCCTCGTGCAGGGCACGCTGTATCCCGACGTCGTCGAGTCCGGCGGGGGGTCGGGCACCGCGAACATCAAGAGCCACCACAACGTCGGCGGCCTGCCGGACGACCTTGAGTTCGCGCTTGTCGAGCCGCTGCGTTCGCTGTTCAAGGACGAGGTGCGCCGCGTCGGCGAGCAACTCGGGCTGCCGGCCGAGATCGTGTGGCGCCAGCCGTTCCCGGGGCCCGGTCTGGGCATCCGCATCGTCGGGGAGGTGACCGGCGAGCGGCTGGACGTCCTGCGGCGGGCCGACGCGATCGCGCGTGCCGAGCTGTCTGCCGCGGGACTGGACCGCGACATCTGGCAGTGCCCGGTGGTGCTGCTCGCCGACGTGCGCTCGGTGGGCGTGCAGGGTGACGGCCGCACCTATGGTCACCCCGTCGTGCTGCGACCGGTGTCCTCCGAGGACGCGATGACAGCCGACTGGACGCGCGTCCCCTACGAGGTCCTCGAGCGGATCTCGACGCGCATCACCAACGAGGTGCGCGAGGTGAACCGGGTCGTCCTGGACGTCACGTCCAAGCCGCCTGGCACCATCGAGTGGGAGTAACGCGGACCCACCTGCGGTAGCGCCGCCGAAGCAGCACTACCGCAGGTCGGTCGGACTCAGTTGCTGCGGTCGACGGTGATCCGGCCGTCGGCGACGTGGACGTCGATCGTCAGTGCCGGCCCGGTCGCGCCGTCGCGCGGCAGGATCGTGCGGTTGACATTGAACCCGCCGTGCGCTCCCGCGCCGTCCCCGGCCAGGTCCGAACTGTCCACCCGCACGTCGCCGAAATGCACGTTCGCCTGC